>NZ_JAPWHT010000626.1:0-4633 GCF_027270795.1 Streptomyces sp. ActVer | reverse complement strand
GGTTCGTCACCTTCAGACCGTCGCCCAGGTCCTGCGTGGTGACCGTGCCGTCCGGTGACGTGGTGGTGAGCAGCCCGCTGTCCGGGTCGAAAGAGGTGCTGCTGCCGTCCGGGAAGTCGGTGGTGAGCTTGCCTCCGTCGGCCTGGGTCTTCCCTCCGGTCGGGGTGTTGAGTGCGCCGCCCCCGCCGTTCAGTCCGCCGAGGTTGCCGAGGTTCTGGGTGACCGGGCCGAGGTCGGTCTGGCCCGGGCCGGTGCCGTCGCCGTTGAGGTCTCCCATGTCGCCGAGGCTCTCGGTGGTGACCGGGTTGTTCTGGTTCAGCAGGTCGTCGGGGATGTCGAGGTTCTGCTCGTTGACCGCGTTGGGGTCGTTGAGCCCGCCGAGGCTCTCCTGCACGGCCTTGGCCTGCTCCTCGGCCTCGCGCTTGGCCTCTTCCTGCTCGCGCCGCTGTTCCTCGCGCAGTTCGTCGGCGTACTTCTTGTCCTCGTCACGCTGCTGGTTCTGCTCGTTGCGGAGCTCTTCGGCTTCCCGCTTGGCCTCGTCCTGCTCCGCCTTCTGCTCGTTGCGGAGTTCCTCCTGGTACTTCTTGTCCTCCTCACGCTGCCGGTTCTGCTCCTCCCGCAGCTCGTCCTGGTACTTCTTGTCCTCCTCCCGCTGCCGGTTCTGCTCCTCCCGCAGCTCGTCCTGGTACTTCTTGTTCTCCTCGTTCTGCTTCTTGAGCTCCTCCTCTGCCTCCTTGGCCTTCTTCTCCTCGTACTCCTCCGAGGCCGTGCTGGTCGATTTCGGCTTGGGCACGTTGTCCGCGAAGTCCTCGCCGAGGTCGAGGAAGTGGTTGTTCAGGTTGGACTGCACCGTGGCGGCGGGCTTGCCCAGGTACTCGGCGACGCCCTGGCTCCAGACCTTGACCGCCTTGTCGCCGACCTTGGCCCAGTTGGCGATGTCGGTCAGGTCGCCGTACTCGGGGTGCACCTGGGAGAAGCCTCCCTGCGGGCTGTGCCGGACGGTCGTGGTGTAGCGGGTGGTGGTCGACGTGATGTCCGTCTTGGCGACGTTGTTGCTGTCCACCCACTGGGCGAGTTCGTCCAGGACGTAGCGCAGCACCTGGTGCGGGTCGTAGTACGGAGACTTTGCCCATGCCAGCCAGGCGTCCAGCAGCTTGCCGGCGGCGTCCTCCAGGTACTTGCGGCCCAGCGACAGGGCACGCGAGTACACCGTGTTGCCGGTGCCGGTCTCGTCGCCGGTGCCGGCCGAGGAGTCGAAGGTCTCGATGTAGCTGTCGTAGTTCTCGCGGATCTTCGTCAGCAGGCTGCGGAAGACCTCCGCCGCCTCACCCTTCCAGCTCGCGTCGTCCCTGCCGAAACGGTCCTCCCAGTCCTTGAGGACGACCGCGTGGTCCCGGAAGAACTTGGCGGCGTAGTCGAAGGAGTCGCCCGTCGTGTTGAAGGAGCTCAGGTCGACCGCGTCGCTGCCGCCCACGCCCAGGTTGCTGAACCGGGCGTTCTGAGTGCCGCCCTTCAGCAGTTCGAGGAGCGCCGTCCGCGGCCCGTTCATGTACCGGGCGAGCGGGATGGTGGACATCTTGTCCTTGTTGTAGTCCGTGAACTCGTTGCCTTCACGGACCTGGGCGTCGTTGACGTTGTCGGAGTTCGGGCCGGCGAAGATAATCTCCTCGCCGGCCTTCACGCGGCCCTCGAACACGATGCGGGCCTGCATGATCTTCGTCTTCTTGCCGCTGTCGAAGAAGAAAATGTCGTAGTCCTCGCCGGTGTTGGTCAGGAACCCGGAGTCCTTGACCATCAGGCTGAGGCTGCGCTCCTTGATGTCCATCCGGAAGAGCTTGCCGCCGTGGTCGGAGCGGAGCGTGTCGAAGATGGTGTTGCGGTCCGGCACGGGATAGCCGGTGATGTGGGTGACCAGGGTGGCCCAGGTGTCACTCGACGGGTCGCCGGCGTTGTCGAACTTGTCGAGGTTGGTGCCGGAGTTGGGGTCGTAGCGATCGGCCACCGGGCGCCCTTTCTGGTCGGTTGTGGTCCGCGCCGGCCCATCGTGTCTTCGTACGGATGCGCAGGCGTGTGTCTCTTACGGGGGCGCGCCGGTCGGCCGTGACCACCGCCGGCGCGAGGAGGGTCAGTCCTCTTCTTCCGTACTGCCGGCGGTGAGCGTGTCGACCTCTTCGAAGGTCTGCAGCAGGGTCTGCGCGTCGATCGCGTCGAGGTTCTTGTTCTTCGTCTTGTTGGCCTCCTCGATGGTGTCCGAGAGGGCCTCCTTGAGTTCCTTGAAGAGGTCCATCTGGTCACCCAGCAGTTTGTCGATGGCCTCGGCCGCGGTGCGGACGCCCTCGATCAGCTTCGGTCCCGAGACCAGGGGTTCGGTGACCATCTTGCCGATGCGCAGAAGCTGCTTGTCCTGGTCGAGGTTGTCCGGGGTGGTGTGCCCGTCGACGAGATGGCCCAGCGGGCGGATCGTGCTTCCGTCGCCCTCTTCACGGTGCTTCTTCGCAGCGGTGTAGACCGGCTGTACCTCGTTGTCCCGGAAGTTCTCCATCTGCTTGAGGTCGAAATGCTTGACGTCTGCCTTCTCACCGGCCATGAGACGTTCTCCTGCTGCTTGGTGCCGGACGGGGATGCGGGGTGACCCCGTGGGGGGTTCCGCCTGCGGGCGACGGGGGCCCGGCCCCGTCGCCCGGCCGCCCGCATGACACCGCCATGCGGGCGGCCGGGCGACTTCGATCGCACGTGCACGACGCCGGGCCCCCGTCCTCGGGACGGACGGAGAAACTCCGGTCAGACCCTAACGGGCCCGCACATTGCCCCAGTTGTCGGCGCTCTTGCGCTCGTCACGGGAGTGGTTGTCGTGGATGGTGCGGATCAGCTCACCGTTGTCACCGAGGAGCTTGGCCATGTTCTTGGTGGCGTTGTCCCACTCCGCCTGGACCACCCGGTACTGCTCCTGGTCCGCACCTTCCCAGGTGCTGACGAGCGGCTTCAGCTCGTCCTCCAGGTTGTTGAGGGTCGTGATGATCACCTGGGTCTGCTCCATCAATTCCTCGATGGCCTGCTGGACCTTGGGGTACTGCACGTCAATGATGCCGTCGGCCATGACGTCTCCTCTCGAAGGCCGGGCGCCGGGCCCGGGAAGCTCACGAAGTCCGGCTCCACCGCAGGGGGCCGGTACCGCGGGTGGTTCAGCTCAGTGCTTCGAAGACGCCCTGGCTGGTCTTGCTCTCGAGAACCTCGGTCAGGTCCTGGTTCTCCTTCGCCAGGCGGTTGGCGGAGGTCACGTTCTCCTGGAGCGCGTCGATCATCGTGCTGATCTGGACGACGACCTTCTGGGCCTCGGTGTTCCAGCTGCGGAAGAGCTTCAGGAGGGCCTGGCCCTCGTCACCGCCGACACCCGAACGCGCTGCGATCTCGGCGACGTTGTTCTGGGTTTTCTCGACCTGGTCCCGGGCCGACTCCAGAGAGGAGACGCCCCCCAAGCCCTTGGCATAGTCCGCTTTCCTTGCGGCGCTGTCCGCCATGTCACGCTCCCTTCGTTCAGGCGCGCCTCACGCACCATTGCCTGCTGAGGCTAAAGAGAAAATAGGGTTCCGCGCAATGCGTGCAGGCAACATGTGAGCAACAGCCAGTTCGGCAGAATTCGCCTGTATGGCACCGGAGTTGTGCGAACGTTGCAGCCGGATGAACGCTCGCAGCCCGGCGCCGGGGAAGCAGGACGGAACCCCCCGCCTGGCCACACGCAAAGCGGGCGGAAAACGGGCACGCACAGAGACCGAACGGTCACCGGAAGACCCGTCCCGCCAATGCACGTACGCCCACGGGTTTGCATCGGTGCGAACGGCCGCGACATTTGAGCTTCTTCTGAGGTTTCGCCTTCTTGTCGACCTCGCGAGAAGCCTTCGCGTCAGGTCTTCGAATCCGATCCGCGTATCAGGTGCCAGGCCACCGGTCGACTTCGCATTGTCGACTTGACGTCATAGGCGCCGAGTTCGGCTTAGGGCACTCCCGCGGCCGCTCCTTTCCTTTCCCTTTTCCCCAGGCGTGGTATCGGCCGCTTGCCGGGATCGGCAGGTGGTGTCAGCTCTGCGAGACGGTGCCCGCCGAGACCGGCTTGCCCGCCTCCCCCGCCTTGTCCGCTGCGTCGGCCTGGTCCGTCCTGCCCGCCTCTTCGCTCTCCCCGGGCTTCTCCGTCCGGCCGGCGTCGCCGCACTCGGGAGCGGTGGCCTTGGGGTCCGTGACGCCCGCTGCGGCGGCCGGGTCGAGGTCCGCGCCGGTCGGGAAGGCGGCGAGCATCGGCGCCGGGACCGAGCCGATGTCCGAGGCCTAGTAACCGAGCGCCGACAGCGAGTCCTTGGCGGAGACGCGGTACTTCACGCCGTTCTCCGCCACCAGATAGGTGGTTCCGGCGTGCGCGGCGCCGCTGGCGTGCAGGGCCCGGACCAGGGCTCCGTGCCCCGGCCGTACCACCGTGGCCTCGGTCGGGACACAGGCCGGCTTCAGCGGCTCGGCGGTGCCCGCGGACACCGCGACCGGGGCGAGCTGGGTCAGCGGGACCAGCACGGACCTGATCCGTACGCCGCCGTCGTCGCCGTCCACCTGCGCGCAGAGCGCGGTGCCGCGCGACGCGGACTGCGGG
>NZ_JAPWHT010000625.1:0-4651 GCF_027270795.1 Streptomyces sp. ActVer | reverse complement strand
AGGTGGATGTCGCCGCCCCGCCCGCGGGAACAGGGCTGGCCGCGATCGCCACCGACGGCTCGGCGCATCCCGTACAGCTGATCGCGGAGGCGCCGACGGTCCTCAGCGACGAGCGCATGGACGCCTCACAGCTCGAACGCGTGCTGCGCCGTATCCACCGCCGCGAACTGTTCGGGCGGCTCATCGACCGCTACGAACTCTCCCCCGGCCAGCTCGTCTTCCACCTCGCCGAGGTCCCCGCCAGCGGGCCCTTCGACCTGCTGATCCTGCGCCAGGAGGTCGCCGCGGCGGCCGCCGAGTATCCCGGTGAGTGGCGGGTGCTGACGGTGGAGGAAGCCCGGGCCACCGCCCTCGTGCCCGTGCAGGTCCCCGCCTCGGGGCTGACCGCCTTCCGGGTCGAGCCGCGCGAGGACACCGCTCCCGCGCCGACTTCGTACGAGCCCGCGACGGCGGCGGACCGCGCCCTCTTCAACGGCCTGGTCGAGGTCACGGTCGCCGCCGACGGCACGCTGGACATCACCGGCTCCGACGGGACCGTACTGAACGGCGTCGGTCGGCTCGTCGACGGCGGTGACCGCGGCGACAGCTACAACTACGCTCCCCCGGCGCACGACATCCTCGTCGCGGACCCGACGGAGATCACCGTCGACCTTCTCGAAGAGGGCCCGCTGCGGTCCCGGCTGCGAGTCACCCGCGTCTACGCGTGGCCCGCCGCGCTCTCCCCCGACCGCGATCTGCGCGACGAACGGATCGTGCCGACTCCGGTGGAGACGCTCGTGGAAGTACGTGCCGGTGAACCGTTCGTACGGGTCTCCACCTCGTTCCTCAACCAGTCCGCGGACCACCGGCTGCGCTTCCACGTGCCGCTGCCCGAGCCGGTGGCCACGTCCTCGTCGGCCGGACAGTTCGCCGTGACCGAGCGCGGTCTCACCGCCGAGGGCGGCTGGGGCGAGTACCCGCTGCCGGCCTTCCCGGCCAGTACGTTCGTGTCGGCCGGCGCCGCCAGTGTCCTGCTCGACCACTCCAGCGAATACGAACTCGTGGGCGACGGCACCGAACTCGCCGTCACCCTGCTGCGTGCGATCGGCTCGATCAGTGTCAACATCCATCCTCTCCGCGACGAACCCGCGGCGAGCGAGATCCCCGCGCCGGGTGCGCAGGACCTCGGCATGCGCGTCGAGAACCGCTTCGCCGTCGTCCCCTCGGCGACCGGCTGGCGCGGGGCGAACGCGGTCGCACTCGCCGAGGAGTTCCGCAACGACGTGCTCGTCACGCGCGGAACCGCCCCCGCCGGGGGCCAACTGCCGCCCGACACAGCCGGGTTGCACGTCGACGGCCAGGACGTCCTCGTGTCCGGCATCCGCCGCGTCACCGACGACGAGTCCGGGGCCGGGATCGAAGTGCGGCTGGCCGCGATGAACGACAGCGCCTCCACCGTCCGTGTGACGGGCACGTTCTCCGAGGCCACCACCGTGGACCTGCTCGGACGGCCGATCTCCAGCACTCAGGCCCAGGACGAACTCGAACTGGCCCTCGGTCCATGGGAGATCCGCACAGTCGTACTCCGATAGCGCCCCGTCGCACCAGCGTCGTACGTGACACACAGAAAGAGTTGTGACCTCTTGCCCAGCGAGCTCTCCCCCCATGTTTCCGACATCGCGCCAGGCCGTGGCGCACTGCGCCCGGCCCGCTCATGGCTGCACTCCGACGCGCCCTCGCGTTCCCTGAACGGAACCTGGCGGTTCCGTCTGTCCCCCACGGCGTCGGTGACGGAGGACTTCGCGGCTGACGCCTTCGTCGACGACGGCTGGGACAGCATCCCCGTGCCCTCCCACTGGGTGCTGGAGGGTGACGGGGCCTACGGCCGGCCGATCTACACGAACATCCAGTTCCCCTTCCCGATCGATCCGCCGCACGTCCCGGACGAGAACCCGACCGGCGACTACCGCCGCCACTTCGACGTCCCCGCCGACTGGTCGGACGCCGAACGCGTGGTGCTGCGCTTCGACGGTGTCGAGTCGCTGTTCCGGGTGTGGGTCAACGGCGTCGAGATCGGCAGCGCGAGCGGTAGCCGGCTCGCCCACGAATTCGACGTGACCTCCGCGGTGCGCACGGGCGACAACGTCGTCGCCGTACGGGTCCACCAGTGGTCGGCGGCCAGCTACGTCGAGGACCAGGACCAGTGGTGGCTGCCGGGCATCTTCCGCGATGTCACCCTGATCGCCCGGCCCGCCGGAGGCATCGAGGACGTCTGGCTGCGGACCGGCTTCGACCACGGGCGCGGCCGCGTCGAAGCGGAGATCACCGCCGACGCGGCCGCGTTCCCGGTCACCCTGCGCATCCCCGAACTCGGCGTCGAGCACGTCTGGGCCACGCCTTCCGACGTGGCCCCCGTCGACGTCACCGGCGTGGAGCCCTGGTCGGCCGAGCGGCCCCGCCTGTACGACGCCACCGTGTCGACGGTGTCGGAGAGCATCGCGCTGCGGGTGGGTTTCCGCACGGTCGAGATCCGCGGCGACCGGTTCCTGGTCAACGGCAGCCGTGTCGTCTTCCACGGGGTGAACCGTCATGAGACGCATCCCGAGCGTGGCCGCGTCTTCGACGAGGAGCACGCCCGTGAGGACCTGGCCCGCATGAAGCGGTTCAACGTCAACGCCATCCGCACCAGCCACTACCCACCGCATCCCCGGCTGCTCGACCTGGCCGACGAACTCGGCTTCTGGGTGGTCCTCGAATGCGATCTGGAGACGCACGGCTTCGAGAAGCTCGACTGGGCCGGCAATCCGAGTGACGACCCGGCCTGGCGCGATGCCTTTCTGGACCGCATCCGGCGCACCGTCGAGCGGGACAAGAACCATCCCAGCATCGTGATCTGGTCGCTCGGAAACGAATCGGGGACCGGCGGCAACCTGGCCGCCATGTCGGCGTGGGTCCACGCCCGCGACACCGGACGCCCTGTCCACTACGAAGGCGACTACACCGGCGAGTACACGGACATCTACTCGCGCATGTACGCGTCGGTACCGGAGACCGAGCAGATCGGAGCCGACGGCGCACGCTCTGCGCTGCTGAACTGCACTCCCGCGCAGAGTGCCCGGCAGCGCACCAAGCCGTTCCTGCTGTGCGAGTACGCGCACGCGATGGGCAACGGGCCGGGCGCGTTCGACCAGTACGAGGCACTCGTGCGGCAGTATCCGCGGCTGCACGGCGGCTTCGTATGGGAGTGGCGCGATCACGGCATCCTCGCCACGGCCCCGGACGGG
The DNA here is from genome assembly GCF_027270795.1 of Streptomyces sp. ActVer. NCBI lineage: Bacteria > Bacillati > Actinomycetota > Actinomycetes > Kitasatosporales > Streptomycetaceae > Streptomyces > Streptomyces sp. ActVer. The sequence continues at coordinate 1,388 of NZ_JAPWHT010000625.1, read as the reverse complement.
ACGCCGTACTACGCCTACGGCGGCGACTTCGGAGAGGTCGTGCACGACGGCAACTTCGTGATGGACGGCATGCTCTTGAGCAACGACGTCCCCACTCCCAGCCTCCACGAGTACAAGGCGGTCGTGCAGCCGGTCGAGTTCGTCCTCGACGGCGGGAAGGTCGCGGTCACGAACCTGCGGCATTCGGCGGACACGTCGGACCTGCGCTTCCGCTGGCGCGTCGAACACGACGGACTCCCCGTCGCCTCTGGCGACTTGGAGATCCCCGTCGTCGCAGCGGGCGAGTCGCAGCGGGCGTCACTGCCCCCGATCGCGATCGCCCCCGACGCCGAGACGTGGCTCACGATCGACGCGACGCTGGCGGCACCAACTCCTTGGGCACCCGAAGGACATGTGATCGCGACGGCCCAACTGGACTGCTCGGCACGGCGTCCCGTGCCCGCGGTCCGACCGCAGGCCGAATGGCGACCGGGCGACGGAACCCTGTCGCTCGGTATCGCCGAGTTCGCCGGTGGATCCCTTGTCCGCCTCGCCGGCCGCGCCGTGACCGGCCCTCGGCTGGAGCTGTTCCGCGCACCGACCGACAACGACGAGAGCCCGTCCGACGGGATCGAGGAGAGCGACAACAGCATCGCCGGGGTGTCCAGCGCCGACCTGTGGCGTCGTGACGGCCTCGACCGGCTGACCACCCGGCGCGTCTCCGTGGAGCACACCCCGGACGCCCTGCGCACCCTCGACAAGGTCTCCGCGGCGGACTCCGCGCTGAGCGTGATGGTGGAGTCCGTCTGGTCGCTGGTGGACGGAGAGCTGGAACTGCGCGTGGAGATCGAGCCCTCGCGCGGCTGGCAGACGGTGTGGCCCCGGATCGGCGTCCGCTTCGAACTGCCCGACGGCGCGGCTCCCGTCGACGGGGCTCAGTGGTTCGGCCTGGGCCCGCTGGAGACCTACCCCGACAGTCTCCGCGCCGCCCGCACCGGCCGCTTCTCCGCCACGGTCCACGACCTCTCGGTCGACTACGCACGGCCCCAGGAAACCGGACACCGCTCCGAACTGCGCCGACTGACGCTGACGAGCGGCTCCACCGAGGTGCTGCGCATCGAGGCCCTGCCCGACACCCGGGGGCGTCGCCCCGGCTTCACCCTCAGCCGCCACACCCCCCAGCAGATCGCGCGAGCCGCGCACCCCTTCGAACTCGGCGACTCGACGACGAGCCACCTGATCGTCGACGCGGCCCAGCACGGTCTCGGCTCACGGACCTGCGGACCTGATGTCTGGCCCGAGTTCGCGCTTCGGCCCGAGTCGCGCACGATCAGGCTGCGTATCTCAGCGGGATAGGGATCCGCGCCGGTGCCCGCGGCGCCCGGTCTGCAATCCGCAGACCGCGCGCC
>NZ_JAPWHT010000624.1:0-4657 GCF_027270795.1 Streptomyces sp. ActVer | reverse complement strand
CGCGAGGACGCCGCCGGTGACGCCAAGCGGAAGCTGGACGAGGCGTCCGACGCCGGGATTCAGAACCGGAAGTGGTACGAGGAGGTCGGGGACTGGGTCTCCGACAACTGGGACACCATCGTCGCGGTCAGCAAGGTCGTCGTCGCGGTCCTCGGTGTCATCGCGCTGATCATCGGTGGGCCGATCCTGGGCGCCATCGTGCTGATCGCCGCGCTCGTCGTCCTCGCCGACACCCTCAACAAATACGCGAAGGGCCAAGCCTCCCTATGGGATGTGGCCTTTGCCGCGCTGGACTGCATCCCGGGTATGAAGGGCCTGACCACCATCGGCGGCCTGGCCAAGGGGCTCAAGGGTCTGAAGGGGCTCAAGGCCGGGATGAAGGGTATGGCGACCGGTGCCCGCGGCCTCGGCAAGTCGGCCCGTGGAGCCCTTGCTGATGGTACCAAGGGCGCGTACAACCGCCTCAAGAGCAAGATCAAGGGCTGCGGAGACCCGGTTGACGCGGCCACTGGCCAGATGTTCATGGCAGAGACGGATGTCGCGCTGCCCGGCGTCCTTCCCGTCACCTTCACCCGACGTGCCGCCTCCGGCTACCGCACCGGCTGGTGGTTCGGCCCCACTTGGTCCTCCACCGTCGACCAGCGCCTCGAAGTGGACGAGGGCGGCATCGTCTTCGTCACCGAGGACGGCATGCTGCTGGCCTACCCGCACCCAGAGACGTCCAACGCCCCTGTGCTTCCTGAGGCAGGTCCCCGCTGGCCGCTGGTCCGCCTGGACACCGGCGGCTACCGCATCGACGACACGATCGCCAGGCGCAGCCACTACTTTGCGCCCCCCGACGGACAGCTGGCCCTGTTGGAGCGGATATCCGACCGCAACGGCAACACGATCGACTTCGACCACGACGCCGACGGCGCACCTCGCGCGATCCGGCACTCCGGCGGCTACCACCTCGCGCTGACCGTGGAGGAGGGCCGGGTTACCGCCCTCAGCCTGGCCGACGCCGCAAAGGGCGGCTCGGAGATCGCGATCAAGCAGTACGGATACACGGGCGGCAACCTCACCTCGGTCACCAACTCCTCCGGTTGCCCGATGCGGTTCACCTACGACGAGCGCCTGCGCATCACGTCCTGGGCCGACACCAACAACAGCAACTACGTGTACACCTACGACGACCAGGACCGCTGCCTCACCCAGGAGGGCGAGGCCGGGCACGTCGCCAACTCCTTTGCCTACGACGGTACGGATCAGGCCTGGCCGGGGCACCGCGTCACTACGGTCACCACCCCCGAAGGGGCGACGTCCCGCTTCGTCATCAACGACAACTGCCAGGTCGTGGTCGAGGTCGACCCGTTGGGCGGCATGGTCCGCACCGCCTATGACGCCCACCACCACCTCGTCTCCACGACAGACGAGCTCGGCCACACCACCCGCCTCGTGAACAACGCCCTCGGCCAGGCCACCGAGGTGATCTATCCCGACGGTGCCGTCATCCGCCATGCCTTCAACGATCTGAACCTGCCCGTCTCCATGGAACTGCCGGACGGCTCCCGCTGGTTGCAGCAGTACGACGAGGCCGGCAACTGCACGGCCGTCACGGACCCGTCCCGAGCCACCACCCGCTACGTGTACACCGAGCAGGGCCACCTTGCCGCGATCAACGACGCACTCGGTCACACGACCACCGTGCGATGCAACCCGGCAGGCCTGCCCCTGGAGAACATCAACCCCCTGGGCGCGGTCACCGTGTGGGAACGTGATGCCTTCGGCCGGCCCGTCACCCGTGTCGATCCTCTGGGGCACGCCACTTGGTTCTCCTGGACCATTGAGGGGCTGCCCTCTCGACGCACCACGCCGGACGGATCCGTCGAGTCCTGGACCTATGACGGCGAAGGCAACTGCACGAGCCACACCGACCAAGTGGGCCGGGTCTCCCGCTTCGAGTACACCCACTTCGACCTGTTGTCGGCGCGTACCGACCCGGACGGGTCCCGTCACGAGTTCGGCTACGACTCATCCCTGCGTCTCACGGGGGTCGTCAACCCTCAGGGAATGAGCTGGCTTTATACCTACGACGCTGCCGGCAACCTGACATCAGAGACCGACTTCGACGATCGCACGATCGACTACACATGTGATGCGGCAGGGCGCTACGTCTCCCGTACCAACGCGCTCGGACAGACGGTGCGCTTCGAGCGCGACGCACTGGGACGGGTGGTGCGCAAGGACGCCGACGGGCGGATCACCACCTACGCCTACGGTGCGGCGGATCAGCTGTCGGAGGTGAACGGACCGGACGCCACCCTCACGCGGCGGTACAACCCGGCGGGCCGACTGGACGCCGAGACCGTCAACGGCCGGAACATGACCTACCTATACGACGAGTTGGGTCGCCGCATTCGCCGTACGACCCCTTCGGGCGCGGTCAGCACATGGGAATTCGACGCGGCGGACAACCAGACACGATTGACCGCGTCGGGCCGGACCATCGCCTTCACCCATGATGCAACGGGACGCGAACTCACCCGTCGGACAGGTGAGTTCGCCACCATGACCAGCGCCTTCGACGAGCTGGGCCGCATCACCACCCACTCCGTCTCCACTGCCGTCGCGCCGGAGATCCAGCGCCGGTCCTACCGCTACGGTCAGGATGGCAACCTCGTACGCCTCGACGACAAGCTGAACGGCACGCGGCGCTACGACTTGGATGCCGTGGGCCGCGTGACGGCCGTTGAGGCCCACGACTGGAGTGAGCGTTACGCCTACGACGAGGCGGGCAACCAATCTGCCGCGTCCTGGCCCGCTGTACACCCGGGCCAGGATTCCGTCGGACCCCGTCGCTACCGAGGTACCCGCATCGAGCAAGCAGGAAATACAAGGTACGAGCACGACACGCTCGGCCGCATCACGCTGCGGCAGAAGACCCGCCTGTCCCGTAAGCCGGATACCTGGCGCTACGAGTGGGACGCCGAGGACCAACTCGCCGCAGTGGTGACTCCCGACGGCACCCGCTGGCGCTACCAGTACGACCCTCTGGGGCGTCGCATCGGCAAGCAGCGCCTCGGAGCCGATGCCGAGACAGTCGTCGAGCGTGTCGACTTCACGTGGGACGGCAGCACTCTCTGCGAGCAGACGACGGTGGCTCCGGCTCTGCCTGATCCGGTGATCGTGACGTGGGACTACGACGGGTTGCACCCGATCTCCCAAACCGAACGGATGACTGCCGCCGACGCCACCCAGGATGAGGTGGACTCGCGCTTCTTCGCCATCGTCACCGACCTCATCGGCACACCCACCGAACTCATCGACGAGTCCGGCACCATCGCCTGGCGTGCCCGAACCACCCTCTGGGGCACTACGGCGTGGGCGTCGAGCAGCACGACGTACACACCTCTTCGGTTCCCCGGCCAGTACCACGACGCCGAAACGGGCCTCCACTACAACTACTTCCGTTACTACGACCCCGAGACCGCCCGATATCTCACCTCCGATCCGCTGGGCCTCGAACCGGACCCGAATCCACTCACCTATGTGGACAACCCTCACAGGTGGACGGATCCCCTTGGACTCGCGCCCACGGCATGTACGGACATGCCGTCACACAAGACGGCGCCGAGCCGAAACGCGGCATTCAGGATGGCAAAGCGTGACCTGGGGATCCCCATGACACAGCAGCCGGACGAGTTGCGCCGGGTCCCGATGACAGACCGCACAGGGCGCCAGATCATGGACGACAGCGGTAAACCGGTGATGACTCGCGAATATGTCTACACGCGAGAGGACGGAAGTCAAGTGATCGTTCAGGACCATTCTGCCGGCCATGATTTCAGAGAGGGCGGCGTTGGAAACCAGGGGCGGCATTACAATGTACGGCCGAGTGAGAACCCAAGGACAGGTAAGGTTCCTGGAACCGCGCAGCACTACGAGTACTAGGTTGGGTGAGGCAGCATGTCCTGGACAGCCCTATTGGAGAACCCCGAGGGAATTGATTCCGTCTTTCAGGGCTCGCCTCCGCCGCTTGAGGGAGTGCACATTCATGAAGTGGGACTGAACAGGGAAGGTCCCACGCTTCGAGTGCGGTTCGATCTGTCGGACTATCCGGCGCAAGCTCCTCGGAAATGGCAATTGCAGGGATTCAACACGGTCCAAGTCGAGTTGCTCTTCGGCGGCTTGCGCAGTGTGGAAATCAGCGGATTCTCCGTGGAGCCGGTGGGCGATATCACCCTGACGAGAGATGAGACGGTGCACGTTGTCATCTCGTCGAATGAAACCAGCATCCGGGCTGTCGCGGACACAGTATCCATCACAAAAACGGCCGCCTATCTGGATGACCGCTGAACTCACCTGTTTCCCATCTCCCGCCCGGGCGGTGAGGGCGCGGAGCGCCTCACGGTAGGTGGGCGGGATGCTTTGCAGTGGCCAACACAGTGAGGGCGTTGCTCCCCAGAGGGCACTCCTTCGGCGGCTTCCGGCGGCAATTTCGTGGAACTATGGGAGGTTTGAGGTCGATGTGGGCGATCCCTCGGATAATTCGCTCTGGTGTCGTCCCTGCACCCTCGGTAGCGTGGCTGCGCTCATGTCCCCCTCGCCCCACCGGGAGCCGTCCGTGAACCGCCGCCCCACCCTGCTCGCAGCGATCGCGCTGACCGCCGCCGCG
>NZ_JAPWHT010000623.1:0-4698 GCF_027270795.1 Streptomyces sp. ActVer | reverse complement strand
ATGAGGCGGCGGCCGATCCGGGAGGCGCCGACGGCGCCCACGCGGGAGGGGGCGCAGCATGAGGGAGAGGCTCCGCCTGCGCTCGGTGAGCCGCTCATCGGGTGCCGCCGACCGGCGTCGAGGCATCCGTACCGGCGGGCGTCGAGGAGCCCGCGCCGTCGGCCTTCTCCGTCTCGAACGAGGACAGGGTGGTGTCGTGGTCGGTCGGCACGTCGTACATGGGTGTCATCCAGTGGAAGAAGTTGTCGCCGCGGTCCCGTAGCAGGCGGTACAGGCGGTGCATCAACTGTGTGCGTACGTGCCGGAGTTCGGGGTGGTCGTAGCGGTTGAGGAGCTCGTCCGGGTCGGTCTGCAGGTCGTACAGCTCGTTGCGCGACTCGGGGTTGACGACCAGCTTGTGGCGCCGGGTGCGCAGCATGCGCTGCGGGTACGGGAAGTGGTGGCCGTGGTACTCGGCCAGGTGGTGCTCGTCCCAGGCCGGCCGTTCCCCGCGGGCGAGGGGAAGCAGGCTGCGGCTGTCGACGGCCGGGGCGGGGTCGCTGCCGGCGAGTTCCAGGATGGTCGCCGTGTAGTCGGTGAGGGAGACGAACTCCTCGCGCACCTGGCCCGGTACGGCGCCCGGCACCCGCAGCAGCCCGGGGATGCGGTAGATGTCCTCGTACATGGCGGGCCCTTTGTCGTGCAGCCGGTGGGCGCCGGTGAACTCGCCGTGGTCGGCGGTGAAGGACACCGCGGTGCGTTCGTCCAGGCCCAACTCCCGTACGGCGTCGAGGATGCGGCCGATCTGCTCGTCGATGAGCGTGACGTACCCCCAGTAGACGGCGATGAGTTTGCGGCTGTCCTCGATCGGCATGGTGTCGAACGCCCACAGCTTGCTGTAGTTGCTCTGCACCGGTGGCTTGCCCGCGAAGGTCTCGCCGATGGAGGCGGGGAGCTCCACCAGGTCCGGGTCGTACAGGTCGAAGTACTCGTCGGGGAGGATGTACGGCAGGTGCGGGCCGAAGAAGTGGGTGGCGAGGAAGAACGGGACACCCTGCCCGGCCTGCTCGTTCCCGGCGAAGCGGTGGAGCATCTCGATGGTGCGGGTCGCCAGGTAGTACTCGAAGGTGGCCTCGACGGGCTGGTGCAGCCGGGCCGCGAGGAGGTTGCCGGGGCTGCCGTTGGGGGTCGTACCGCGCATCCGGTCGCTGATGGCGTACTCGGGAAGGCCGTTCTCCTTGAGGTAGGCCAGGTAGTCGGGGTGATCGACGGGGTTGTGCCAGCCGGCGAGGTCCGGGCCCTGGAAGCCGTAGTCGGCGGCGGTGCGCCGGACGCCGCCGTGCCACTTGCCCAGGAGGCCCAGGTCGTAGCCCTCGCTGCGCAGTTGCTCGGCGAACGTGAACTGGCCGTCGGACAGGTCCTCCAAGTACCCCACGTTGCGCTCGTAGTTGGCGAGCAGCTTGTGCCGGAAGGGTGCCGCGCCGGTCAGCAGGCTGGCCCGGGCCGGAGTGCAGATGGCGGTCGGCGTGTAGCAGCTGTCGAAGCGGGTGCCCTGTGCGGCGAGGCGGTCCAGATTGGGGGTGCGCACGTGCGGGTTGCCGTAGGCGCCGAGGGTGTCGACGCGGTGCTGGTCGGTCATCAGGAAGAGCATGTTGTGGCGCACGGCAGTGCCTTTCGAGTCGTACGAGGCGTGTTCGCGTTGCCTCACGGGCGGGTCGGGACGGTGCCGGAGGCCGCCCTACTTGCCGCCCTGCGCCTTCTCGTAGAGCTCGCCCGCGTAGTACTCACCCGGATCGGGGTTCTCGTCCAGCTGCTTGTTGCGTACGAAGAAGTCACCAAGTGTCTTCAGCCACTTGTCCACTTCACCGCTCTTCGTCTTGGCGACCAGGTCCGCGGTGGAGAGGGTCCGGACGTGGGAGGCGTCGGCCTTCGTCCGGGCTTCGGAGACCTCCAGCAGCTTCGCGGTGAGCGCGATGGTCTCGGCGGGGTGTGACTGGCGCCAGTCGTTGGCCTGCTGCAGTACCTTGACCACCTTGCTGTTCTTCTCTTCCGGCACCTTGTTGCCGGCGACGAACGCGGTGGGGAAGAAATCCCCGGTGTCCTTTGTGCTGGCGACCTCCACCAGGTCCGGCACCTTCTTCTTGATGGTGTCGATGGCCGGATAGAAGAAGCCGGCGCCGTCGATCTTCCCGGAGGAGAAGGCGGACACGATCGTGGACGGATCCATGTTGACCTTGGAGATGTCCTTGCCGGTCATCCCGGCCTCCGCCAGCGCGATGTTGAGGATCATGTCGCCGGAAGTGCCCTCGGGCACGCCGATCTTCTTGCCCTTGAGGTCCTTCATGGACTCCATCCCGGGCTGGCCTATGACCCGGTCCGCGTACGTGAGCGTATTGATGGCGATGATCTTGGACTGGCCGGAGGCGGGCAGCCACACGGCACCGGGGCCGATGTAGCCGTAGTCGAGGTCGCCGGCACTGAGCGCCTGGATCTGCACCGGGCCGTTGTTGAACGTCCTGGTCTCCGCGGTCAGTCCGGCCTTCTTCCACAGCCCCTGCTTCTCGGCGATCGCCAGCAGACTGGCCCCGTTGTAGTCGCCGATGTACCCGAACTTGACCGTGGAGTCGTCGCCGGACCCGCTCCCGGAACACGCGCTCGCGGAAAGTGACAGCACGAATACGGCGGGCAGTGTCGTGAGGGCGCGTCTGACCGTGCTTCGGTGCATGGTGGATGGATCCTCTCGGTGCGGTACGAGGGTGGATTGCGGACAGCCGACGGGCGGTTACGCGGCCGAGGCGGCTTCGTCCTGGTGATAGACGGACGTCCAGACTTCGTTGCGGATGCGGCGGAACTCCGCGGACAGCCGAATCTCCTCCGTGCGCGGATAGGGCAGGTCGACGTCGATGACGCGGTGGATGCGCCCGGGACCCGCCGCCATGACGACGACACGGTTGGCCAGGTAGACGGCCTCGTCCACGTCATGGGTGATGAACAGCACGGTCCGCTTCTCCTGGCTCCAGGTCCGCAGCAGCTGGTCCTGCAACTGCACCCGGGTGAGCGCGTCGAGAGCACCGAACGGCTCGTCCATCAGCAGCACTTGAGGGTCCACCGCGTACGCCCGGGCGATGGCGCAGCGCTGCTTCATGCCGCCGGACAGCGTCTTGGGCAGGGCGTCGGCGAACTCACCGAGTCCGACGAGGCCGATGGCGTCGTCCGTGCGCCGCCTGCGCTCCTCGGCGGGTACGGAGGCGAGTCTGAGCCCGAACTCCACGTTCTGCCGCACGGTCAGCCAGGGGAACAGGGCGTACTGCTGGAAGATCACACCCCGGTCGGGGCCGGGACCCGACACCGGCCTCCCGTCGACCAGGACGCTGCCCGAGTCGGGCTCCTGAAGTCCCGCGGCCATGCCCATCAGCGTGGACTTGCCGCAGCCGGACGGCCCGACGACGGTGACGAACTCCTGGTCCGCGATGTCCAGGTCCACTCCGCCGAGTGCCGTGAAGGTGGCGCCCTTCAGCGGGAAGGTCTTCACCACGCCACGGAAACTGATCTTGCTGTTCATCGTCGCTCCTGCCAGCCGGTGAGGCGTCGCTCGGCCAGCAGCAACAGCCGGTCCATGACGAGCCCGAGCACTCCGATGGTGATCAGCGATACGAAGATCGCGTCCATGTCGAACCAGGTGGCCGCCTTCTGCATCCGGTAGCCCAAGCCCTCCTGCGCACCGATGAGTTCGGCGGCCACCACGGTGGCCCAGGACGCGCCGAGGCCGATCCGCATGCCGACGAGGATGAACGGGGTGGACGCCGGCACGACCACCTTGGCGAAGATGACGCGGTCCGAGGCGCCCAGCACCCGGGCGGCGTTGATCAGGGTCCTGTCCACGTCGACGACGCCCTGGAAGGAGGCCACGACGCAGGCCATGAACGAGGCCAGACAGATCACGGCGATCTTCGGCACCTCACCGATACCGAGCAGCACCACGGCCAGCGGGATCAGTGCCAGTGGCGGGATGGTGCGGAAGAACTGGATGTACGGCTCGACCACGGCGCGCACCGTCGGGTACCAGCCCATGAGGAAGCCGACCGGGACCGCCACGACCACGCCGAGGGCGTAGCCGATGAAGACCCGGCGCAGACTGGCGAAGGTATCGGAGGCGAGCGTGCCGTCGGCGATCATGGTGCCCGCCTTGCGCGCCACCGCCGCCGGTGTGGGCAGGTTCTCGACGAGTCCAAGGGCGGCCACGACGGCCCAGACGGCGACACCCGCCGCGAGCGCCAGGCCGCCCAGGACCAGCGGTCGGACGGAACGACGCGGTTGTTGCTGCCGCCGCTGCGCGGGGGCAGCGGTCTTGTCGAGAGGGGTGATCACAGCCATGGGCTCCTCACTGGTGGCCTCGTGCGATCTCCTGGTGGCCTCATGCGTTCTCCTTGGAGACGGGCTGCGGGTAGTGGGTGAGCAGGGGGGTTTCATGGAGTACGAGGGCGATGCCGCCCAGGGCGCTGCCGGCCTCGCCGAGCGTGGCGCGCCGTACGTCCACGTGATGGCGGGCGAGCGGCATCAGGTGCTGCCGCAGGGCCCGTTCGACCGGTTCGAGCAGGGCGTCGCCGGCCTGCGCCAGCTCGCCGCCGACGACGATGGCGCCCGGGCCGACGGCGTGACAGATCGCGGCCAGTACGGCGCCGACCTCACTGCCGACGCGGGCAAGGACCTCAAGGGCGG
>NZ_JAPWHT010000622.1:0-4712 GCF_027270795.1 Streptomyces sp. ActVer | reverse complement strand
GCATGAAGACGGCACTCTGCACGGGGAGTTGACCGGCATCGCGGACGCGGTCGCCGCGGACGTGCTGCTCGTGCCGGCGGAGGACGGCGGTCTGTACGCCGTGGACGCCGGTGCCGACGGCGTCACGGTCACCCCGCAGGTCTCCCTCGACCTGACCCGGCCGGTCGCCACGGTCACCTTCGACGGGGCCCCGGCGCGCCTCCTCACCGCGGACGCCGCGCCGGCGGTACGGCGTGCCCTGCGCGCCGGAGCCGGACTGCTCGTTTCCGAGCAACTCGGCCTCGCCGACTGGTGCTTGACGGAGACGGTCCGCTATCTCAAGGAGCGCAAGCAGTTCAACCGCCCGGTCGGCGGCTTCCAGGCGCTCAAGCACCGGCTCGCCCACCTGTGGCAGGAGGTCGTGGGCACGCGCGCCGCGGCCCGCAACGCCGCCGACGCGCTGGCCACCGGGAGCCCGGACACCGACCTGGCGGTCGCTGTCGCCCAGGCCTACGCCGCACCGGTCGCGGTGCACGCGGCCGAGGAGGCGGTCCAGCTGCACGCCGGTATCGGTATGACGTGGGAGCACCCGGTCCACCTCTACCTGAAGCGCGCCAAGGCCGACTCGATCGCGTACGGCACGGCGGGCGCCCACCGCGGGGCACTGGCCGGTCTGGTGGACCTCCGGGCCCCCTGACCTCCCCCTTTCCACGCCCACCCATGGGGCGAAGGCCCGCTCCGACCCCCCGGACAGGAGCGGGCCCTCGCTGTACCCGCGTCCCCCATCATGCATAGTTGCGAATTGTTTGCAATAACTGTTGACGTTCATCAGGGGTGGGGGTGGGAGGTCAGCGACGGGCAGTCGCAGCGGGCCTGTCTCGCCCGGGCGCTCTCGTTGCGGCCTCGCCGGCTCGTCTGCGACGAGATGACGGCGATGCTCCACGCCTCGACCACGGCCACGCTGGTCGGCGTCGTGGAGTCCTACCGACGGGAGAGCGGGGCCGGACTGCTGGCCGTCGGCCACGACCGGGTTCTGCTGGATCGGTGGTGCGACCGGACGGTCGGGTGGGCCGAGTCGACCTCGGTGTGAACGTCCGCCGGAGGCGGTCGGGCGAAGTGAACGCACAGCGGCAGTCCGGCCAACTCCCCGCACGGCCCTGCTCCTTGAACCCCGTGAGGGCCGATACTCGCTGAGGCCCATACGGCACTTCAGGGAGGCAGACATGGCCCTCACCACCCGTCGCAGAGCCCTCACGACCCTCGCCGCCGCGGTGGCGGGCAGCGTCGCCGTGCCCGCGTACGCGCAGGCGACCGAGGGCGGGCACCGGCCGCGCCCGCTGTGGCGCGCCCACGCGCACAACGACTACCTCCACACCCGTCCTCTCCTCGACGCGCTCGACCACCGCTTCGGAAGCGTCGAGTCGGACATCTTCCTCGTCGGGAAGCAACTGCTGGTCGCTCACGACCCGGTCGAACTCGACCCGACCCGGACGCTGGAATCCCTCTACCTCGCCCCGCTCGCCGCCCGCGTGAAGGCCAACCGCGGCTCGGTGTACCGGGGGCAGCGCAAGCCGCTCCAGCTGCTCATCGACATCAAGACCGAGGGCGCGTCCACGTACCAGGGGCTCGACCGCCAACTGCGCCGCTACCGGCACCTGTTCACGACGTACGCGCACGGGCGGGTCTTCCCCGGCGCGGTGACCGCCGTGATCTCCGGCGACCGCGCGGCGCGTGTCCCGATGGAGGCCCAGACCGTGCGGCGGGCCTTCTACGACGGCCGCCTCCTGGACCTGCTGGCCCCCGTCCCGGCCCCGGCTTCCTTCATCCCGCTCATCAGCGACAACTGGACGCTCAACTTCACCTGGCAGGGCGTCGGCACGTTCCCCGAGGTCGAGCGCCAGAAGCTGCGCGGCATCATCGCTGCGGCGCACTCCCGCGGGCAGAGGGTCCGCTTCTGGGCCACCCCGGATCTGGCGGGCCCCGCCCGTGACGCGGTCTGGGGCGAACTCCTCGCCGCTGACGCCGACTACTTCAACACCGACGACCTCGCGGGTCTCGAAGCGTTCCTGGACGCCCACAAGTAGGTCCACGAGCGGGCGTAGTCCAGCGGTCACCGACCGACGGGCCCAGCCCATCGCTTTCACGCGCAGTCAACACACGTTCGGCGGACACGTCAGCCGCCCGGACGAACCCCCCGCTACGCCACACTTGCGGCCGAAAGCCGCGGTGTGGACGTGGCGGAGGAGGTTGACGATGGCCATTTCCATCTCTGTGGTCCTGTTGCTCTTGATCCTTGCGGTGGTCTTCCTCCGCAACGGCGCGCTGAAGCTCTCGCATGCGGTGGTCTGCGTGCTGCTCGGCTTCTATCTCGCGAGCACGAGCATGGCGCCGACCATCCACAACGGGCTCACGGCGACCGCCGATGTCGTCAGCAGCCTCAGGCCGTGAGCCCGGGGGAGCGGTGGGGCGCGGATCACTACCGCGAGAACACGCCGATCCCGTTGGGCACCGGCCTCTCCGCCCCGCCGCTGGGATGGTTGCGCACGGTCGCCGTCGTCGAGCCCGGCTCCCGGGCGGCCAGCGTGGTCGAACCGCCGCCGTCGAGGCTGAAGGCGTCCACGGAACCCAACTGCCGCATGGTGTCGGCGACTTCCGCGATGGTGAGTCCGGTACGGAACTCGGGTGCCCCGTCCAGCGCGAGCAGCAGGAGCCGGCGGCCGCCGTCCGAGATGCCCGCGGCGGTCCGTACCGCCGCGGTCGTGGTGTCCAGACCCGCGAGCGGCTGCCCGCCTCTCAGGACCGGATAGCCGCCGATCACGAACCGGTACGGGATCCTCGACGCGGCCGCCACCAGCCGGTGCCGCACCGTGACCCGCTCACCGAGAGACAGCTTCCGCAACTGCTGGGCGCCCGCCTCCCGGCCGACCAGAACAGTGGTGCCGGAAGCGATGGGTCCGTTGCCGGGTGTGTCGGCCGATGACACGACCCGGCCGTCCTGGACGGTCACCTCATGGGTGTCCGTACTGCAGGGCGCGGCCCGGTCGGTGTCGGTCCCGCAGGTGGCCCGCACCCGAGAGACGGTGCCCCAGTCCGAGGTGAACGCGCCGACGGAGCCGACCGGCAGCGCGTACTGGTTGAGCCCGCCGAGCGGGAGGCGCGCCTCGGCGGTGGTGACCGAACCGTCGAGGGCGAGGCTGTCGAGGCGGGCCCGATGGTCCGTGCCCACGCCGAGTACGTCCCGGGTGCTCGTACCGGGCGGCAGGGCGGGGCCGAAGCGCTGGCCGTCGGGGACCGCAGCCTTGAGCGTGCGCCCGCCCGCGATCGCAGGACCGACGGACGCGCCGGTCGCCTCGACCCCCGGATGCTGGGTCTCGGTGATGTTGAAGAAGTCGCCGTTGACGCCCGCGACGGCACCCTGCGCGTCGGCCATCCGCGACACGGGAGCCCGCGCCGCCACCGCGCCGGGGTGGAGCAGGTCGACACTCACCCGCGGATTGCGGAGATCGACGCTGAGCACATGTGCGTGCGCCATGCCCTTGGCGGCCGGAATGTCGAACTCGGTGTAGCGCACGCCGGGTGCGAGCCGGTGGAAACCCGGCGGGCCGCCGTCCGGCGCGCCACTGGCCGGTGCCGCCCCCGCGAGGGCGGCACCGGCCAGTGCGCTCCATGCCGCTACTACCGTCAGTGCGGTTCTGAGTCGTCCGGTGCGTCGTCTCACGCTGCCCCTGCTCTCTCCGCTGTCTCCTCAAATGGCCCAGGACACAAGGGAGTTCACCACAGAGCAGGTGGCGTGACGACGACTACGTGCCGACGAGACGCGAACGGGTCAGGAAACGCACCCCTTCGGGTGCCTCCAAGGAGAAGCCACTGCCCCTCCCCTCCACCACGTCGACGATCAGCCGGGTGTGGCTCCACACCTCGTACTGGCTCCGCGACATCCAGAACGTCACCGGCTCGTCGACACCCTCGACGGCCAGTGAGGCGAGGAGCACGTCGGAGTCGCCCGTCCGGAACTCGCCCTCCGGGTAGCACATGGGCGCGCTGCCGTCGCAGCAGCCGCCGGACTGATGGAACATCAGCGGACCGTGGGCGGCCCGCAGTCGGCGCAGCAGCTCGGCGGCGGCGGGCGTCAGCTCCACGCGCGGGGCGGATGGGATCACCGTGCATCACTCCTCATCGCTTCGAGGCGTACCGGACCAGGTCCTGACCGCTGTCGCGGACCCTACCGAGCCGACGGACGGGCGTCAGTGCCGCGTCAGGAGATCGTTCCGGGCCGCCTCCCTGTGTGGTGCGGCGCACACGCTGCGTCAAGGGGGCTGGTTGATTGATTCACCTTCGGGTTATCTTTTGGTGGCTTGCATCATCCGATCCGTCATCCGACCGGAGGACAGTCGACGTGATCCATCCCCTGCCCGCCGCACTGGACGGTCCCGGGCTGCCCGTCGATCTGGACGAGGCGGCCCACCGCTGCCTCGTCGCCGGTTTCGACGGGACCGCGAGCGTCCCCACCACCCTGAAACGGCTCGTCGACCGGGGGCTCGGCGGAGTCATCCTGTTCACCCGCAACGTGCGCGACGCCGAGCAGGTGCGCCGGCTCACCGACGAGCTGCGGGCCATACGCCCCGACCTGATCGTCGGCATCGACAACGAGGGCGGCGGCATCGGCCACCTGGTGGGAGCGGGCGCACCTGACGTCCCCGGCAACTTCGCGTTCGGCGTCGTCGACGACACGG
>NZ_JAPWHT010000621.1:0-4716 GCF_027270795.1 Streptomyces sp. ActVer | reverse complement strand
CGCAGGACGTCTTCGCCGAGACCGAGACCAACGCGTACGCCGATGTCGTCCTCCCCGGCGCGATGTGGACCGAGACCCCCGCGGCCAGCGATTCCACGGTGTGCGGGGCGCCCGGGTCGGCCGCGATGAGCGCCTCGGACTGCCGGATCCGTGCGTCGAGGCCGGACCGGTCGGGTTCCCCGTGCGCCGTAGCGGTGGCGAGCAGGACGGCGGATTCCAGGGAGCAGAGGGTGAGCTCGCGGGCGGCGGTTCCGTGGGCCACGGCGACCCGGCCGTCCTCGGGCTCCCCGTCGAGCTCTTCCTCGGGCCTTTCCTCTGGCGGGGCCCCCGCCCCGGTCCAGCGGGCGTCCGCGAGCATCCGCCGGAACGCCGAATCCAGTCGTCCCCGCACGCCGTCCGGGACCGGTGTGACGGCGTACAGCCGGTCCCCGAGCGCGTACGGCCGCAGCCACTCCGTCCAGGTCGGCCGTGCCTGGCAGTGCACCCACCAGAACGCCCAGTGCCCCGCGCCCGGTGCGACCGCGTAGTGGTGGGGCAGGTCCGGGCCGAGGACGACGAGGTCTCCCGCGCCCGCCCCCGCCTCCTCGGCGCCCTGGGCGAGCCGGCCCTCACCGCCGGTGGTCCAGACGAAGAGCCAGCTGTCGGCGCCGCCCGGCCGGCTGATGCTGTAGCCGGGGCGCTGGTCGAAACGGCCGACCGTCACCAGGCCGGGCGGCGGGGACGGGACAGCAGACTCAGGCAACTGGACAGCATCCACAGGCATCCTCCCGGAAGGCGCTTCTGCCTAGCGTGAGGCATACAGGACACCGACGCGAAGGGACGGTCGCATGACAGTCACGGACAGGGATGCGACAACAGAGGCGGGCGCGGGCGGGGACGTCGTGCGGCGCTTCGAGGAGGACGGCTTCACCGTGGCGCGCGGGCTGTTCGCCCCGGCCGAGATCGACGCGCTGTGCGCCGAGTTCGCCGCGCTGCACGCCCGCGGACCGGTTCCCGGGCATTTCGAACCCCGCGCGACCGAAACGACGGGCCCGGCGGACCCGCTGCACGCCTACCCCCGGGTCATGAACCCGCACCGCATCAACGACCTGGCGCTGCGCCACCTCCTCGAACCCCGGTTGCGGAACATCCTCGAACTGCTGCTGGGTGAGGAGGTGCTGGCGGCGCAGAGCATGTTCTACTTCAAGCCGCCGGGCGCCCGCGGCCAGGCCCTGCACCAGGACAACTTCTATCTGCGGGTGGAGCCGGGCACCTGTGTGGCCGCCTGGATCGCCTGCGACGCGATCGACCGGGAGAACGGCGGCCTCGAAGTGGTCCCGGGCACCCACCGCATGGACGTGTTCTGCCCCGAAGAGGCCGACGAGGGACTGTCGTTCGCCCGCGAGTACGTCCCGCCGCCGCCCGGACTGGCCCCCGTTCCGGTCGACATGGAACCGGGGGACGTCCTGTTCTTCAACGGCAGCCTGGTGCACGGCTCCCAGCCCAACCACAGCGCCGACCGCTTCCGCCGCTCGTACATCGGCCACTACGTCGGCCGCTCCGCCGAGCGCATCGGCCGCCACTACCCCACCCTGACGATGAGCGGGGACCCGGTCCCACTGCGGGAGAGCGAGGGCGCGGGCCCGTGCGGCACGGAGTTCGAACCGGCGGGCCCGCACTGAGTCTGTCGAGCTCCCACCGGTCTCGGGATCCACTCGGCTCGGGGTCCCACCGGGTCAGGAGCGCAGCAACTCCGCCGCGCCCAGGTCGAGTACACCGTCGCGCCAGGTCAGCCCGCGCAGATCCCGTACGACGACGGGGGCGTCGGTGTCCAGACCGCGCGGCCCGACGCCGATGACGTACGCCCCGGCCGCGGCGCCCGCCGTGGCACCGGCCGCGCTGTCCTCGGAGACGACCGTGCGTGCCGGGTCCGTGCCCAGTTTCCCGGCGGCCGCGAGATAGCCGTCGGGGGCGGGTTTGCCGTGGCTGACGTCGTCCGCGGTGATGAGGACGGGCGGCAGGGGCAGGCCCGCGGCGGCGATACGGGCCCGGGCGAGCGCGTTCACTCCGGAGGTCACCACGGCCCAGCTGCCCTGCGGCAGGCTCGTCAGCAGGTCGAGGGCGCCGGGCAGTGCGGTCGTGGTGGCCGCCGCCTCGATCTCCAGGCGGTCGATCTCGGCGAGGGCGGCCGGCCGTTCCCCGGGGTCGGACACGAGCAGCGCGACAGTGTCGGCGGAGCGCCGGCCGTGCACCATCGCGGTGACCCGGTCGGCGGAGAGACCGCGGGCGCGTGCCCACTTGCTCCATGCCTGGTCGACGCCGAGGTCGGAGTCGACCAGCACGCCGTCGTTGTCGAACAGCAGGCCCTCGCAGGGGATGTTCACTGAAATGCACCTCACAGGGGCGGTTTCCCGGGCACGTCGGCCGACCTGCCTTCCCGGGGGCGGGGCGGCCGCCGGGAAAGCACAGCAGGGCCGGGCCCCTCAGCTGACGGGACGGTTGCGGTAGCGGCCGACGAGCTCCCGCGCGGCGGTCTGCATCCGGGCGGGCGGCAGCCCCTGGGCCAGCAGGGTCAGGTCATCGACGACCATGTCGCCGATGGTCAGGAAGGCCTCCGGGATACCGCCCGCGCGATGGGCGGAGAGGACCAGTCCATCCAGTTCGCGGGACGGGTCGTCGGCGGCGACGGGTTCGTCGGGCCAGACGTCGACGCCCGCGAGGAGCCTGCCCTCTGCGACCCGCGCGAGCAGCGCCGGGAAGTCCACGACGGGCGCTCTGCTGACCAGCACGAGCCGCGCGCCGTCGGGCAGCAGTCCCAGCTCACGCTCACCGAGCAGATGACGGCTGTCGTCCGTGACGGTCGCCAGGACGAAGACGAACCGGCTGCGGGTCAGGGTCTCGTCGAGGGTGGCCGGGACGAGACCCTGCTCGCGCAGGACGGCGGCCGGCAGCCACGGGTCGTAGACGCGCAGGGTGGGACGGAAGGGCGCCAGGAGCGGGTGGAGGCTGCGGCCGAGGTTCCCGAATCCGATCAGGCCTACGTCCGCGCCGCGCAGCAGTACGGCGTCGGTGTTGCCGTCGGACACGTACCGTTCGCGTCCGGCGCGGAAGGCGCGGTCCTCTCGGCTGATGCCGCGCGCCAGGTCGAGCGCGAGCCCGAGGGCGTACTCGGCGACGGCCTGGGCGTAGGCCGGTCCGCAGCCCAGGACGTGGATGCCGCGCCGGAAGCACCCTTCGTAGTCGACGTTCGGGAAGAAGTTGCCCTCGACGTTGAGCAGGGCCCTCAACTCGCCTGCCCGGGCGAGGCGTTCGGCCGGCAGATCGGGCTGTCCGACGACGGCGAACGCGTCTGGCAGCGCCTTGTCGAAGGCTTCCTCGGTGTCCGGTTCCACGACGGTGAAGCGGTCGTCGAGCCGGGCCAGTGCGTCCGGGGTGAAGATGCGTTCCTTGGGATGCGGGTCGGCTTGCAGGATCACGAGCGGCTTGTGCGGGGTGCTCACGGCTCTCCTTGCCTCCGTCACGGTTCTCGTACAGGCACTGGCGTCGGCCTCACCAAACGGTAGCCCGACGCTGTCGGCACGGCACCATGGCCGAGCACCCGGTCAGTCGACGGAGAGCCCCGCTGCGAAGCCCAGGATCGCGTCGGCGACCGGGCGCGGATTCTCCAGCAGCATCGCGTGGGTGCCGTCGATGTCGGCGACGGTCACCTCGGCACGCCCGTCGGCCAGTTCGGCGAGGTCCCGGGCGAGTCCCTTCGCGTAGGCCGCCATCAGTTCGTCGAACCAGTCGAGGCCCGGGATCGCCGGGACCGGCCGCAGCGCGCGGCCGAGCAGCAGGGGCCGGTCCATGCGGCGGAAGAGCGCGAAGAGGTCGAGCGATTCGATCTCTGCGAGCATCTCCAGGGCGTGCTCCCGCCCGGGCCGCAACTCCAGCTGGCCGTCGGCGCGTTCGTGGACGGAGCGCCGGACGCCCGCCTCCAACAGCTCGTACGGGATGCCCAGTTGCACGGACATCGCCCTCTGCTGGGCGAGCAGGTCCTTGAGCCCGCCCGGGGGAACGACCTGGCCCGCGACCGTCGCGGCCAACTCCCGTACCTGAGCGAGCCGTTCCTCGACATACGCCCGATCGAGACCCGCGTACTGGCCGGGCCTCCCCCACCCGTATCCGTCCAGGTTCACCGCGCCCGGAGTGATTCCCGGGTGGTCGAGGGCGTACCGGACGGCGAGCATCCCGCCGAGCGAGTGGCCGACGGGGAGCGCCTCGGGAATGCCGTGCGCGTCCAGGACCGCCTCGATGTCCGCGAGCACCTCGGCGATGCCCCACGTTCCGTCCGGCGAGAATCCGTGGCCCCGCAGGTCCACGGCCAGCACCCGGTGGTGGCGGGCGAGGAGCGGGGCTACGGCGGCCCAGTCCGCGAGAGTACGGCCGGCGCCGTGCAGCAGCAGGAGCGGGGTTCCCTCGCCGCCGTGGTCGTGGACGGCGAGGGTGACGTGGTCTCGGATCATGATCAAACACTAGAACGTCCGCGCGGGCCGGCGCTGCTGCGGGGTGGCCGGCCTTGTCGTCGTCGGGTGCGGGTGGGTGGGGGTTGCTCGCGCAGTTCCCCGCGCCCCCAAGAAGGCGGTGGCCCACGCCCATTGTCGGCTGCCGACCGTCATGGGGTGCTCGCGCGGTTCCCCGCGCCCCTGACGGGGCGGGGTGCGGCGCCGCACCCGACCGCCGGCCGCAACCCCCACC
>NZ_JAPWHT010000620.1:0-4770 GCF_027270795.1 Streptomyces sp. ActVer | reverse complement strand
CGGCGCGCCGGCCGGCCGTGCGGGCCAGCAGCGCGAGGCCGAAGGCGAGGGTCTTGCCCGAGCCGGTGCGGCCCCGGCCGAGGATGTCGCGCCCGGCGAGGGAGTTGGGGAGCGTCGCGCCCTGGATCGGGAACGGCTCGATGACCCCCTGCGCGGTGAGGGTCTTGGTCAGTGCGGCCGGCATGTCCAGCGCGTCGAAGGACTCGACGGCGGGCAGCGCGGGCGTCAGCGTCTGCGGAAGGGTGAACTCCCGCGGCGCCGTCGACTGCTGGGACGGCTTCTTGCGTACGTTCCTTGCGCCGCCGTTGGCGGAAGCCGCAGGGGCTCCGCCGCGTGTGCCACGAGAGCCACGGGAACCCCGGGAATTCGCCGGGCGTTTGCCGGCGGGTCGTTCAGGACGTTCGGATCGAGTCATGCTGGATCTGGAATTCCTTCCTGGGCCTCACGGTTTTCCCGTGCTCAGGGACACACGGACAGCACAAGCCGGGGCCCGCACCCGAAGGTGCGGGCCCCGGCTCGCGTGATGCGCGTCCCGGAATTAGGCGGGGACGATGTTCTCCGCCTGCGGGCCCTTCTGACCCTGCGTGACGTCGAAGGAGACCTTCTGGCCCTCCTGCAGCTCACGGAAGCCCGAGGTGGCGATGTTCGAGTAGTGGGCGAAGACGTCGGCGCCGCCGCCGTCCTGCTCGATGAAGCCGAAGCCCTTTTCCGCGTTGAACCACTTCACGGTGCCAGTAGCCATGTCATTTCTCCAAGATAGGTGGCTCCCATCCGGAAATGACCGGAAAAACAAAACGCGCCTGAGAGAGGATTCCTTTCAGGCGCACAAAGTTAATGGGTACCAAAAACGTTTCGTTAGGAACCCTAGCACAGTTTTCGGTGGGGGCGTCGCGACGCCCCGGCGCCCCCACCTCGTACGTCCGAAGGAACCCCGGAAATCCTTACGCCAGTGGGCCGGTCACGGGTTCCACGGCCTCGACCAGGTGGCCGCCGCGCACGAACGCGTCCGCCGCCGCCAGGTCCGGCGAGAGGAAGCGGTCGGGTCCCGGGCCCGCGACTCCGGCGGCGCGGGCGGCGGAGATCGCGGCCTGCGAGGCGGGGGCCGGGGTGAGGCCGGTGCGCAGCTCGATGGCGCGCGTGGCGGCGTACAGCTCGATGGCGACGATCCGGGTCAGGTTGTCGACGGCCGTACGGAGCTTGCGGGCGGCCGACCAGCCCATCGAGACGTGGTCCTCCTGCATGGCGGAGGACGGGATGGAGTCGGCGGAGGCCGGGACGGCGAGCCGCTTCATCTCGCTGACCAGGGCGGCCTGCGTGTACTGGGCGATCATCAGGCCGGAGTCGACGCCGGCGTCGTCCGCGAGGAACGGCGGCAGGCCGTGCGAGCGGTTCTTGTCGAGGAGCCGGTCCGTGCGGCGCTCGGTGATCGAACCGAGGTCGGCGGCGGCGATGGCGAGGAAGTCCAGGACGTAGGCGACCGGGGCGCCGTGGAAGTTGCCGTTCGACTCGACGCGGCCGTCGGGCAGGACGACGGGGTTGTCGACGGCGGAGGCGAGTTCGCGGTCGGCGACCAGGCGGGCGTGGGTCATGGTGTCGCGGCCGGCGCCCGCGACCTGCGGGGCGCAGCGCACGGAGTAGGCGTCCTGGACGCGCGGGGCGTCGTCCTGGTGGTGGCCGGTCAGCTCCGAACCCTTCAGCACGGCCAGCATGTTGGCGGCGCTGGCGCCCTGGCCCGGGTGGGGGCGGATGGCGTGCAGTTCGGGGGCGAGCACCCGGTCGGTACCGAGGAGGGCTTCGAGGGAGAGGGCCGCGGTGATGTCGGCGGACTTGTAGAGGGTGTCGAGGTCGGCGAGGGCCATGACCAGCATGCCGAGCATGCCGTCGGTGCCGTTGAGGAGGGCCAGGCCCTCCTTCTCGCGCAGTTCGACGGGCTCGATGCCGTGGGCGGCGAGGAGTTCACCGGCGGGGCGAATCGTTCCGTCCGGGCCCTCCGCCTCTCCCTCGCCCATGAGCGTCAGGGCGCAGTGGGAGAGCGGCGCGAGGTCGCCGGAGCAGCCGAGGGAGCCGAACTCGTGGACGACCGGGGTGATACCGGCGTTCAGGATGTCGGCCATGGTCTGCGCGACGGACGGGCGGACGCCGGTGCGGCCCGAGCAGACGGTCTTGAGCCGCAGGAACATCAGGGCGCGGACGACCTCGCGCTCGACGTGCGGGCCCATGCCGGCGGCGTGCGACCGCACGATGTTGCGCTGCAGCTGGGCGCGCAGTTCCGGGCTGATGTGCCGGGTCGCGAGGGCTCCGAAGCCGGTGGAGACCCCGTACACGGGCTCCGGCTTGGCCGCCAGCGCTTCCACGATCTCGCGGGCCGCGGCGAGCGCCGAGACCGCCTCGTCGGAGAGCTCGACCCGGGCGCCGCCGCGCGCCACGGCGAGAACGTCGGACGCGGTGACACCCGTCGTCCCCACCACCACAGTGTGCATATCCATATTCAGGAGCGTACGCAGTGAATGCCTTGGTGTCACTAGTGGGTGGCGGGTTGGGTCCTTACACACAGGACTCCGCAGGGACGGACGGGCGAGCAGCCGCCCTACCGACGGCCGCGGAACCGCCGGCGTTCGGCCGCCGCGGGCGGGGGCGCGTCGGCGAGGCGGACAACCGGATCGTCCGGCCCCTCGCGGCCCGCGACGACGGGCTTCGCGGAACGTACGGCCTTGGCGCGGTACTGGGCCGCGTCGGCGAGGCGGAAGAGCCGCCGGGCCGAGCGGACGGGGCCGAGCGGGTCCTCGGTCGACGCCACACCGCACGCGACGCCCTCGCCGAGCTCCAACTCGGCGGCGCGACGGCACAGTTCGTCGGCGACGCGTACGACCTCGTCGGCGGCCGGACCCACGGCCAGCAGGCAGAACTCGTCGCCGCCGAGGCGGGCGGCGAGCGTGCCGGGCAGCATCGCGCCGCACAGCGAGAGAACGGACCCGAAACGCTCCAGGAGCCGGTCGCCGACGGCATGTCCCCGGGTGTCGTTGACGCGCTTGAGGCCGTTGAGGTCGCAGACGACGAGGCTCACGACCACACCCTCCGCGCGGTGGCGTTCGATGGCCTCGTCCAGGCGCATGTCCACGGCGCGGCGGTTCGCCAGGCCCGTGAGGGCGTCGGTGAAGGCGAGGCGGCGGGCCTCCTCCAGGCGTTCGGTCTGCGCGATCCCGGCGGCCACCACGGAGGCGAGGACGGTCGCGAAATCGGCGTCGGCACGGTCGAAGACGGGGGCCCCGGCCGGGCGGGCGACGTACAACTCGCCCCAGGCGCGCCCGTGCATGACGATCGGCGCGACGACACAGCACCCGCGGCCGCGTCTGCGCAGGGCGGCGACGCGCTGATGGCAGTACTCGGCGTGCCCCGCGGCCGGTCCGTCGGCCGTCTCCACCCAGGCGTTGGGGCCGCCGCCGCCGACCCAGCGTTCATGCAGGAACTCGGTGATCTCCGGGAACTGGTGCACGGGGTAGGCCTCGTCCTCCGGGAACTCCTCCTCGTCCCGGGCCCGCTCCCCCACGTTCGCCAGGACCCGCAGCCGTCCGAGCTCCCGCTCCCACACGGACAGCGCGGCGAAGCTCCCGCCGAGTGCCCGGCAGGCTCCGGCCGCCGCCGCGCGCCACGACTCCCGCGGGGCGTGCGCGGCGGCCATGCCCTGCGCCAGCGCCACCACGGCCCTCAACCGCACATCGTCACCGCCCATCACTCCAGGTTAGGTATGTTTGTAATGATTTGGGACATTGATGCGGCGAACAGGGGTCCGGGGCGGGACTTTCCCTCCAGGCGGGCGGCTGGAATGATCGGGACGCAGGGAAGTTAACCGCCGTTAACGTAAACCGTGAACCGGGAGAGTCTCATGTCCGAGCAAGGCGCGGAGCAGCGGTTCGGGGAGTACGTCGTGGTGCGACGCCATACGTCGTCGTACGTCGCCGAGCTCGTCCTGGACCGGCCCAAGGCCATGAACGCCGTGTCGACGGACATGGCCCGCTCGATCGCCGCGGCGTGCGATGCGCTGGCCGCGGACCGGGACGTCAGAGCGGTCGTCCTCACCTCCACGCACGAGCGGGCCTTCTGCGTCGGCGCCGACCTCAAGGAGCGCAACTCCCTCACGGACGCCGAGCTGGTCCGTCAGCGTCCGCTCGCGCGGGCCGCGTACACCGGCGTACTCGATCTGCCGATGCCCACCGTCGCCGCAGTGCACGGGTTCGCGCTGGGCGGCGGTTTCGAGCTGGCCCTGGCCTGCGATCTGATCGTGGCGGACGGTACGGCCGTGGTGGGGCTGCCCGAGGTGTCCGTCGGGGTCATTCCCGGGGGCGGGGGTACGCAGTTGCTGCCGCGGCGGGTGGGTGCGGCGCGGGCGGCCGAGCTGATCTTCTCGGCGCGGCGGGTGGAGGCGGCGGAGGCGGCGGACCTTGGACTGATCGATGTCCTGGTCCCCGCGGGCGAGGCCCATACGGAGGGCTTGGCCCTGGCCACCCGCATCGCCGCCAACTCGCCCGTCGGCCTGCGGGCCGCCAAGCGCGCGCTTCGGCTCGGCCACGGGCTCGATCTCCGCGCGGGTCTGGAGATCGAGGACGCCGCGTGGCGCTCGGTCGCCTTCTCGGGCGACCGGGCGGAGGGCGTCGCGGCCTTCAACGAGAAGCGCCGGCCGGAGTGGCCTGGGGAGTAGTCCCTCGCCCCCGCCGCCCCTACCCTCCCCCATCGTCCCTACTCGGGGGCCGGCCCCCGACCCCCCGCTCCTCA
>NZ_JAPWHT010000061.1:0-33654 GCF_027270795.1 Streptomyces sp. ActVer | reverse complement strand
CGATCTAGCAGGCGGCGAGCGGCGCCAGCAGGGCGGCCGTGGCGGCGGCCACGACGGCGGCCCGGACGCGGGCATGGGCGAGTACGCGGGTACGGGGCAACCGGGACAACGGAACCTCCGGGAAGGGCGGGAACGAGGTGGGCCAGAGTCGGCGATGTCGTGACTCTAGAGCCGGAAAACCCGAGGTCAGCCGCTGTGGAGCTATGTGACGGCGACTGGTGAGGAACGGTCATGGTCCGGTCACATTCGCCGGACGGAGCGGTCATGGTCCGCTGTGAGCATCCTTTGCGACCCCGCGAAAAGGCCCGGGGAGAAGGAGAGGAACGGACTGTGTCAGCGCTGCTCGTGCCGCCCAGCCGCGTGCCCCAGCCACGGAACCCGGGCGTGGCCCTGCGAACCATCACCGCGGAGACGTACCGTGCCTTCCTCGCGTCCCCCGCCGGTGCCGCCCTCGGTGCCGGATTCCTCCAGTGCCCGTCCTGGGCCGACGTCAAGGAGGGCTGGCGCGCCCGACTGCTCGGCTGGGGGCCGGATCCGGAGGCGGGTGAACTGACCGGTGTGGCCCTGGTGTTGCTGCGGCAGTTCCCCGGCACCCGGAAGTACTTCGCCTACCTTCCCGAAGGGCCCGTCGCCGACTGGAACGACCCCGACGTCGACGGCTGGCTCGGTCCGCTCCTCGAACACCTGCGCCGCGCGGGCGCGTTCGCCGTACGCATGGGTCCGTCGCCCGCCTACCGGCGCTGGGACGCCGCCCTGCTCAAGCCGCTCACCGGCCCTGGGCGACGCCTGGGCGACGTCCTCGCCAGTGAGGTCGACCCGCTCGGCACCGCCGTCGCCGAGCGGCTGCGGGCCCGGGGCTGGCGCCGCTGCGGAGGTGACGGGACCGGAGGGGGCGGGACCGGAGGGGACGGGGACGCCCAGCCCCGGCACGTCTTCCAGGTGCCGCTCGCCGGACGCACCGCCGAGGACCTGTGGTCCGGGCTCAACCAGGAGTGGCGACGCAATGTGCGCCGGGCCCGGAAGGAGGGCGTGGAGGTGGTCGTGGGCAGTGCGGCGGAACTCCCGGAGTTCTACCGGCTGTTGGGCATGACCGAGCGGCGCGACGGGTTCCGGCTCGGCCGCTCGCTCGCCTACTACGAGCGCCAGTACGCGGTGCTCAACGCCGAGGAACCGGGCCGGATGAAGCTGTACCTCGCCCGGCACCAGGGCGAGATACTCGCCGCCCACACGATGATCACGGTGGGCCGCCGGGCCTGGTACCAGACCGGCGCCTCGGCCGACCACCGTCGCGAGGTCCGGCCCTCCAACGCCCTGCAGTGGCGGATGCTGCTGGACGCCCACGCCCTCGGCGCTGACGTCTACGACATGCGCGGGGTACCCTCCACTCTCGATCCTGAAGAACGTACGTACGGACTGCTGCGGTGGAAGCTCGGCACCGGTGGGCAGGTCGTCGAGACGTTGGGGGAGTGGGAGAGAGCATTGGGCGGCAGCGCCAACCACGCGCTCCACCGCGCCTTCCAGGCGTACCTGAACCGCCGATGACCGATACGACACCGGCCGGCACGGGCAGCGCGGGCAGCACGGAAGCGACGGCGGAACCGGCAGAAACAGCCTCCACGGCCCGCGGCAGTGCCGTCATGGCCGCCGGGTCCGTCGTCTCCCGGGCCACCGGCTTCGCCCGGTCCGCCGTGGTCGCGGCGGCGCTCGGCACCATCGGGCCGGTCGCCGACGGCTACGCGGTCGGCAACGCCCTGCCCACCATCGTCTACATGCTGCTCCTCGGCGGCGCGCTGAACGCCGTCTTCGTGCCCGAGCTGGTCAAGGCCGCCAAGGAGCACGACGACGGGGGCGTCGCGTACACCGACCGGCTCGTCACGGTCTGCGTCGTCGCCCTGCTGGCGATCACCGCGACCGCGGTGTGGGCGGCTCCCGCGATCGTCGACGCGTACACCGACTACACCGGCCCGCAGGCGGCCATGACCACCGCGCTCGCCCGCTACTGCCTGCCGCAGATCTTCTTCCTCGGACTGTTCACGCTGCTCGGACAAGTCCTCAACGCGCGGGGCAGGTTCGGCGCGATGATGTGGGCGCCGGTCCTCAACAACCTCGTCGTCATGACCGTGTTCGGTCTGTACCTGGCGCTGGCCATGGGCGGCGGCGACACGCTCACCGCGACCGAGACGGCCGTGCTCGGCTGGGGCACGACCGCCGGTATCGCCGTCCAGGCACTCGCCCTCCTTCCCGCGCTGCGCGCCGCCCGGTTCCGCTGGCGGCCGCGCTTCGACTGGCGCGGCAGCGGACTGACCCGCCCCCTGCGAGCGGCCGGCTGGCTGGTGCTGCTGGTCCTGGCCAACCAGGCCGCGTACTGGGTCACCACCCGCCTCGCCACGACCGCGGGCCTCGACGGCGGCCCCGGATACGGCGCGTACAACAACGCCTATGCCCTGTGGGTCGTACCGCACGGCATCATCACGGTCTCCGTGGTGACCGCGCTGATGCCCCGGATGAGCGCGGCCGCCGCCGACGGGGACACCGACGCCGTACGGCGCGACGTCTCCCACGCCCTGCGCGTCTGCGCCTCCGCGGTCGTACCCGCCGCCTGCGCGCTGTTCGCCCTCGCCCAGCCGGTGATGGCCCTCGTCTTCGGGTACGGCAGGACCGGCGCCGACGACACGGCCGCCATGGCCGGGATCCTGATGGCCTTCGCGCCAGGGCTCATCGCACTGTCCGGCCAGTACGTCCTGTCCCGCGCCTTCTACGCGCTCTCCGACACCCGTACGCCGTTCCTGCTCAACCTCGTGATCGTCGCCCTCAACGCGGGACTGTCCCTGGCCGCCGCGTACCTGCTGCCTGCCCGCTGGGCCGTTACGGGCATGGCGGCGGCGTACTCCCTGGCGCTGTGCGTGGGCTGGGCGGTGACCGGCCTGGTGCTGAGCCGCCGACTCGCCGTCGCCCGCTCCCCGCACTCGTCCTGCGTCGCCCGCCCCCAGCGCTCGTCCTCCGTCGTACGCCTCCTGCGCTCCTCCTCCGTCGGCGCCCACGCGCGGCTGCTGCTCGCCGCCGTCCCCGCCACCGTCCTCGGCCACCTCGCGGCCGTGGGCGCGGTACGCGCCGGAGCCCTGGTCGCCGCAACTGCCGGGGCGGTTGTCGTCGTCCTCGTCTTCGCCCTGCTCGCCCGTCCGCTGCGGCTCACCGAACTCGACGCGCTGCTCTCCGGCGTACGCCGCAGACGGCCCCGGAACCGGACCTGAATCCGGACCTGACCATCACCGAGGGAGAACTGCCGATGCCCCGCGTGCTCCTCATCGAGGACGACCCCTCCGTACGCGAGGGGGTCGAACTCGGTCTGCGCCGCCGCGGCCACGAGGTACGGGCGGCCGCGACCGGCGAGGCCGGCCTCGCCGCGATGACCGAGTTCCGCCCCGACCTGCTGCTGCTCGACCTGATGCTGCCCGGCATGAACGGCGTACAGGTCTGCCGGCAGGTCCGCGACCACAGCCAGCTGCCGATCATCATGCTCACCGCGCGCGGAGACGACTTCGACGTGGTCATCGGCCTGGAGGCCGGTGCCGACGACTACATCGTCAAGCCCGCCCGTCCCGAGGTGATCGAGGCCCGGATCCGTGCCGTACTGCGCCGCATCGACGACAGCGGATCGGGCCGCCCGGCCATCGAGGTCTACGGCGAACTCATCGTCGACCGGGTCGGACTGACCGTCACCAAAGCCGGCCGGCCGCTCGCGCTCGCTCCCTCGGAGCTCAAGCTCCTGCTGCATCTCTCCGGCGCCCCCGAGCAGGTGTTCAGCAGGCAGCAACTCCTTGAGCACGTCTGGGAGCACACCTTCCACGCCGACGCCCGGCTGGTCGACGCATGCGTCGCCCGGCTGCGCGGCAAGATCGAGGACGAGGTCGGCAGCCCCCGGTACGTCCAGACGCTGCGGGGCTTCGGCTACCGCTTCGGGCCGCTGTGACAAGACGGGGTGGTACGGCCACCGGTGACCGGGCGCGGGTCAGGGCGTTCGGGCTACGCACGCGACTGCTGCTCGCCTTCCTGCTGGTCGCCGCCGTCAGCGCGGGCACGACGGCCGCGCTGACCTACCGCGAGGCCCGCAACGCGCTGCTCGAGACCGCCCAGGACACGGCGGTCACGTCGTTCCGTGACCACGTCCAGCAGACGGGCTTCGCGCTGCCTGCGCTGGGAGGGGACGACCTGGACGAACTCCTGCGCGACATCGCCCGCAAGGGCAAGCCGCACCCCTGGGTGGTGTTCGCCGAGTACGGTTCGGTCCGCGCCTCCTCGGGCGAGAACCCCGTCTCCACCGTCATCACACCCGAACTGCGCCGCGCCGCGCATGCCAACCCGTACGGCAGCTTCGAGCGGGTCGTCAAGGACGGCGTCCCCTATCTGACCATCGCCATGCCCATGGTCTTCAAGGCGAGCCCGGACAGCGTGCTGCCCAGCGGCCTGGTCCTGTACGCCGTCATGCGGATGACCGACGAGCAGGTCAACGTCGACGCCCTCCTCATGGCCGGCCGGGACGGCGCCCTGCCCGGCCTCGCCGTCGCGCTGATACCCGGCCTGATCGCCGCGCGCAGCGTGCTGCGCCCCGTACGCAAACTGAGCGAGGCCGCCCTGAACATGGGCAACGGCAGACTCGACACCAGGATTCCGGTGCGCGGCAGCGACGAACTGGCCGACCTGGCACGCACCTTCAACGAGTCGGCGGGCCAATTGGAGCGTTCTGTACGTGAGTTGCGCGAGGCCGAGGAACGCGCCCGCCGGTTCGCCTCCGACGTCTCGCACGAACTGCGCACCCCCCTCGCCGGAATGCTCGCCGTCACGGAGGTACTCGACGAGGACGCGGACGGCCTGGACGCCGACACCGCCCGGGCGGTCCGGCTGGTCAGCGCGGAGACCGGAAAGCTCGCCGTGCTCGTCGAGGACCTGATGGAGATCTCCCGCTTCGACGCCCGCGCGGCCGAGCTGAACGCCGACGAGGTCGACGTGGCCGAGGCCATCCGCAAGACCCTCGACAACCGGCACTGGACCGACGACCGGATCCGCACCGAACTCCCCGACGGCATCCGGGCCCGGCTCGACCCGCGCCGCTTCGACGTCGTGATCGCCAACCTCGTCGGCAACGCCCTGCGGCACGGCGGCGCGCCCGTCACCGTACGTCTGCGCACCGAGGCCCGTTCCCCGGGCCCGCCCGTGCTGATCACCGACGTCGTGGACAGCGGACCCGGTATCCGCCCCGAGGCGCTCCCGCACATCTTCGACCGCTTCTACAAGGCCGACGTGGCCCGCACCCGCTCGGCGGGCAGCGGCCTGGGACTGGCGATCACCCTGGAGAACGTGAAGCTGCACGGCGGAACGATCCACGCGGGGAACCGCCGCGGGGGCGGTGCCGTCTTCGCCGTCGAGATACCGCTGCATGCGGAGGGGGAGGAGGCCGGCCGATGAGGCGTGCGCGAAGGCGCCGACGCGTGCCGGCCTTCGCTGTCGCGGCAGCCGTACCGCTGCTGGGTGGCTGCGGTATCCAGGAGACCGACGTCATCGAGGCGGGCGGTCCCGCCAGCTTTCAGGCCTTCTTCGACCGTGAGTACGAGATGCTGCTCTTCTTCCGTTCCCCCGACGGAGGGCTGAACCCCGTGATCCGGACGACCAGGCCCTCGGCCGGGTTCGGCGGCCAGTACGACGAGCCGGGCTCCGGGGACCAGGACTCCGGCGACGCGGCGGGACCCGTACCGACGGAGAAGGTCGTCCTGGCGCTGCTCGCCGGTCCGCGGGCCGGGGACCGGGCCGCCGGCCTGGACACCGCCCTTCCCAAAGCCCGCCCCGGCGCGACCGTCAAGGTCGGCCCCTCCTCGGCGGGCAGGGTCACGACCCGCCTGCCCCTCGCCCTGAAGGACCTGAACAGCACTGCCCTGCGTCAGCTGACCTGCACGATCGCCTACAGCCAGGACCCCGACGGCCAGGTCGTCGTGGAACTGACGGGCCAGGACGGCACAACGAGATCCGGCACCTGCGGCCTCGCCCCTGGCAGCACCGGCAGCACCGGCAGCACGGCCGACACCGGCAACGAACCCGCGGAGACCGGGAACCGGGCAGGGGCAACCTCGCCACCGCCCGGCGCCTCCGGCTGAGAACGGCTCAGTGGTCGTCGGTGATCGTGGTCGCGATGCCGTTGCTGATCTCGACCTCGGCGGAGAAGCCCTTCTTGGCGGCCGCCTCCAGCTGCGCCTCGGTGCACTCGACGCCGCCCTCGCCGCCCGGCCCGGTGTTCACGGCGTCGCAGATGTCGTCGTAGCCCATGATCTTGGTGTCGTCGGCGACGAGGAACTGCTGCTCGGTGCCCTTCATGTCGGAGACGGTGTACTTGCCCGGCGCCAGGTAGGAGACGTTGCCGAACCAGGTTCCGTTGACGCCCTTGCCCTTGTTGACGCCCTCGACGACCGACTCGTCGCGGCCGGAGGACGAGTCCGAGTCGGAGGAGTCGGAACCGGAGCCGGTGTCCTGCTGGGCGGCGCGGCGCTCGGTCACCAGGGTCGCGGCGCCGTTCTTCATCTCCACGTCGGCGTTCACGGCACCCTTCTTGAGGGCCGCCTCCAACTGGTCCGGCGTGCACGGCGCGTCCACCCTGGAACCGGCCTCGCCGCATATGGTGCCGACGCCGTAGACCTCGGTGTCGTCGGCGACCCAGAACTGCTGGTCCTCCTTGCCCGGTACGGACACGATGTACTTGCCCGGAGCGAGATAGGTGACCTTGCCGTTCTTGAACGAGCCGCTGACGCCCTTGGAGTTATTGGCGTTCTTGGAGTCCGAGGCCTTGTCCGCGGCCACCGGGCTCGCGGTGCCCTTCCGGTTCTTGCCGGACGAGCTGTCGTCCATGCCGTTCTGGCATGCCGTCAGCAGCAGACCGGCGGTGAGCGCGGCGGTGGCGACGACGGCCTGGCGCAGGCGGCGGTTCATCACGGGAGGTTCCTTCCGAAGCGGGGTAGCGGGGAGCCGGTGGCGCATCCGCCGTTTCCCGCTCTGTGATCACTATGAGGTCTCCCAGGTCCCACAGGTCACGCCTGTCCTCGCTTCAGAACAGCGCGGTCACACAGCCGTGACACAGCAACACACCGACTGCGTAGGCCAGTTGGCGAACGCCGTCTTGTGGCGGACGGCGAAGCCCGCCGGAGCCCCACCGCCGATGCCGCGACCCGGCCCACTGTGGGGATTCTGGGCGGGTCCGAGCGAAGTCCGGTGAAGCGGATCACTGCCAAGTTCGGGCTGAGTACACTCCGTGACCTGGCAGGGCGGACAGTTGTGGGGCGAGGGGTGGCGCGGTGCTGGTGACGCCGGAGGCCGGGGACAAGATCGCCGACCGGTATCTCTTGCAGGAGCCCATCGGCAGAGGCGGGATGGGCGTCGTCTGGCTGGCCTGGGACGAGCGGCTGGAGCGGCGGGTCGCGGTCAAGTGCGCACGCCTGGACGACGATCGGGCCGCACGACGGCTCATGGGCGAGGCGCGCAACGCCGGGCGGCTGCACCACCCGAACATCGTGGGCGTCTTCGACTTCGTCGACGAGGGCGCCACCTGCTGGATCATCATGGAGTACGTCCCCTCGCGCAGCCTCGCCCAGATGATGACGGAGCGCGGCCCGCTCACGCCCGAGGAGGCCGGATCGATCGGCTGCCAGATCGCGGCCGCGCTGGCGAAGTCCCACAACGAGGGCGTGGTGCACGGCGATGTGACACCGGAGAACATCCTCGTCACCGACGAAGGCGTCGCGAGACTGACCGACTTCGGGATCTCGCGGGCCCTGTGGAGCGACGCCACCCACAGCACGACGGCCGGTGTGCGCGGCAAACCCCGGTATCTGGCACCGGAGTTGGCCAAGGGGCAGCCCGCGGGCGAGAAGTCCGACGTGTTCTCCCTGGGTGCCTCGCTGTTCGCGGCGGTCGAGGGCCGGTCGCCGTACGGGGAGGCCGAACACCCCATGGCGTATCTGGCCCGCGCCGTCGAGGGACACATCGAGCCCGCGCACCGGGCCGGCCCGCTGGACGAGCCGCTCACCGCCCTGCTGGAGGTGGAGCCCCGGCGCCGGCCCGACGCCGCGAGGGCACAGATGCTGCTGACGCGTGCCGCACCCCCGCCCCCGCACGTACAGGAGCAGTTGCACGACAGCGGTACGGGGGACCTCGCGTCCCGCACGCTCCGGCTGCCGCGGCTCCTGCGCCGCCCGGGGGACTACACGCCCTTCATGCTTCAGCCACCACGGCCCGTACGCCGCCACCGCCACCCTTTGGTGATCACGGGGGTGGCGCTGGCCGCGGCGGGCGCGATCACGGCCGGGCTCGTCCTCTTCGGCCCGTGGGCCTCGAACGACGAGGGCGGCAAGGGCGGCCGTACCGACGCGAAACCGCCGGCCACGGCGCGGGCCGGTGCCATCGGCGACGAGCGCACGGCGGACCCCTGCGGGCTGATGGGCGCGGCCTCGCTGAGCCGCTTCGGCGGCACGGAACTGGACCCCGACTACGGGGAGATCGACCGGTGCGACGTCCTGGTGCGCAACAACAGCGGTGACGACAACGCGGACGTCCAGGTGAACCTCGACTCGGACCGGGACGACTTCGACGGCATCGTCTCCACCCGCCTGGTCGGCAGCCTCACGGTCGTGACGCTCAAGCGGGACGGGAACGCCTGCGAACGGGCGGTCCTGACCACCGACGGCAAGCAGATCCGCGTCGTCGGCAAGCAGCTCAACAAGGTGTCGCCCGATCCGTGCCAGCTCGCCGACGCCGCCTCCGACCGCGTCGTCGGCGTGCTGGCCGAGGGCCCGGTCCCCCGCCGTTCGTCGCCGCCGGCCAAGAACTCCCTGGCCCGGCTCGACGCCTGCGCGCTGCTCGACGCCGCCGAGCTCAAGCGGCTTCCGGGCGTCGAGGCGGACAACCGCGACGGCGGCTTCGGTTCCTGGAGCTGCGACTGGTCGAGCGACGACGGCAACCGCGAGGTGGAGATCCAGTTCAGCCGGGACAACTCCCTGGACGCCGACGACGGAAAGCCGGTGAACGTCGCCGGCACGAAGAGCTACGTCATCGCGGACGAGGCCGAGGACGACAGCTGCACCGTACGGACCCCGCACCGCACCTACCGGAACCCGGTCGGCGACCCCACCACCGAACACCTCCAGCTGACCGTGTACGCCCCGCAGTCGGCCGGGCAACTGTGCGACAGTGCAACGGAGTTGGCGGCGGTCGTCGTACGGAACATCGCGAAGCGACTGCCGGAGACGTGACATGACCGAGCCGGGAATGGCACGGAGACGGCCGGGCGATCGACGGCCGGGGGAGCGACACCCGGGGGAGCCGGGGATGCCCGCTCCGGGTGGCCGGTTCCTGGCCGCCACCCACGGGAGCCTCGCCCGGGGCGCGTCCGCGCCGCTGCCCGGCACCCTCTTCGCGCTCGCACTGACCGGCGGAATGACGCTGGGCCCCGGGGACGGGCGCGAGGTCCTGTTCGGCCGCAACCGGCCCGAGGTGCACGTCTGCCTGGGCGAGGACGACCCCCGGCTCAGCCGCCACCAGGGCACGCTCACCCACCGGGACGGCCGCTGGTGGGTGAGCAACGCCGGGCGCCTGCCGATCCGGTGCGCCGGGGCCCGCCTGCTGTTCCGGGGCGAGGAGCCACTGCCGCTCGACACCGGCTACACCCCGCTGTTCGTCGGCGGTTCACGGGGCCGCGAGCACCTGCTGGAGGTCTTCGTCACCGGCCCCGAGGGCGAGCGGCCATTGCCGCGGCACGGTGACGTCACCCGCCCGCCCCGGGTGTGGATCCTGACCGAGCAGGAGAAGCTCGCCCTCGTGGTCCTGGGCCGCCGGTACCTGCTGCACGAGCCCCGCCCGCAGCTCCTGACCTGGAGACAGACCGCCGCCGAACTCGCCGAGTCGCAGCCGCACGCCGGCTGGACGGACAAACGCGTCGAACACCTGGTCAACGGCGTACGCACCCGACTGTCCCGCGACGGCGTCCCCTGGCTGACCCGAGAGGAACTCGGCGAGCCCCTGGGCAACGCCCTCAACGACAACCTGATCCGGGCACTGCTGTCGTCGACCACGCTCGTACCCATGGACCTGGCACTGATCGACGCCGCCTGACGCGTGCCCACGCGTGTCTCGTGTCAGGTGTCATTTCCACGTGGGGCGTCGAGTGGGCAACCAGGTGTCGACGGCGGCTGCCAGCTCGTCGCGGTCCGTGAAGACGTGTCCGTTCATGCCCACGGACTGCGCGGCGCGTACGTTCTCCTCGCGGTCGTCGACGAAGAGGAAGAATACTGGGCGAGGTCCCGAGCACGGCCACGCTCATGGTCCCCGGCGGTCGGCCGCGGGCCGCGGAGGGAGCCCTCACCGGCCCTCTCACCCTCACGTCCCTGTCGGCACTGCGCTTCGACACCGCCGTCATGGGCTGCTGCGGTCTGAGCGCAGCCGAGGGCCTGACCGCCTACGACCTCGACGAAGCGGCCGTGAAGAAGGCCGCCATCGCCTCCACCCGCCGCGTCATCGCCGCCGACGGCAGCAAACTCGGCCACACCGCCTACGCCCACGTCGGCCCCGCCACCCTCCTGCACGCCCTCGTCACCGACACCGCGGCACCCGCCGACGAGATCACCGCCCTCGAAGGCGCCGGCATCGTCGTCAGGACCGTCTGACAGGACGTAACCGGCACCTCGACGCCTACCGCGAACCGGGCCGCGAAGTCGGTGAGTTCAGACTGCTGCTGCGGCTGCTCCGTGTGCTGGAGGGCTGGAGGAGCTGGTCGACGGGTGCGTAGTCGTCGGTGAGCGGTTGGGCATCGCCGATCCAGGAGGCGAGGTCGTCGCCGGTGGAGGTCTTCCAGCCGGTCTGCCGGGAGTTCAGCGCTTCCTGGGTCGCGCGCAGATCGACCGGCCGGTCGGAGGCGAGCACCACCAGATTGCCGCCCTCGGGGGTGGCGGTCGGGGCGAGGCCGATGTCGGCGGGTTCGCCGACGACGGCCACGTGCTCGAAGGTCTCGCCGAGGGTGGCCACTTCGGCACGTGCGAAGTCCATGTCGCCGTGGTCGATGAGGTTGGCGACGTACAGGCCGTCCTCGTCGAGCACCCGCCGTACGTCCGTCATCGCTTCCACCGTGGTGAGGTGCCACGGCACGCTGACGCCCCCGAACGCGTCGCCGACGACGAGGTCACGACTGCCGGTGTCCAGCCGCCGCAGGCCGAGCCTGCCGTCCTCGGCGCGTACGTCGATACCGGCGCCCGGTCCCAGACCGAGCTGCTCGCGGTTGATGCGTACGACGCCGTTGTCGATCTCGGACACAAGGCTGCGCGTCCCGGGCCGGGTGGCAGCGAGGTAGCGGGGAAAGGTGAGCCCGCCGCCGCCCAGGTGGTGGGCGATCAGTGGCTCACCTTCGGGGAACGCGGCGTCGACCACCGACGCGACGGCGCGCACGTACGCGAACTTCAGGTAGGTCGGGTCGTCGATGTCGACGTAGGAGTGCCGCAAGCCGTCCAGCACGAGTGTCCGGCCGCCGTCCCGGTCGGGGTCCGCGACGACCCGGGCGCAGTGGTACTTGGTCTCCGTGTCGCAGGCGCCGGGCGCGACCGTGGTGGCGAGGCCGCCGGCGACGACCACGAGTGTGAGGGCAGGGGTGCCGCTCCACCCGCGCGTTCGCCACTCGATCAGCGCCGCGCCGGCCACCAGCAGTGTTCCGAGGCCGATCAGAATGCCGCTGACCGACAACCGCGACACGAGGACGAAGCCGGTGAGGACGGTGCCGAAGATGGCACCGACGGTACCGACGCCGGACAGCCGGCCGACCACCGTTCCGGTCTCGGCGAGGCTGGTGAGACGTAACTTCGTCACGATCGGCGTCACCGCGGAGAGCAGCGCGCCCGGCACGAGTATGGTCAGCGCCGCGATCAGCAGGAGCAGCGCCGGTGCCCACTCCGCGGAGGTGCGCAGCACGGCGGGGGTGAGCGCGACGACCGCTCCCGACACCCCGAGCGAGGGGCCTATGAGCCGGCGCGGATCGACCTGGTCGGCGATGAGCCCACCCAGCCACGAGCCGAGGGCGATCGCCGTGAGGGCGATGCCGATCACCATCGTGCTGGTCTCAAGGGTGAGGCCGAGGTAGGGAGCCAGCAGCCGCAGAGCGACGATCTCCACCACAAGGACCGCGGCCGAGGACCCGAACACGAGCGCGGCAGCGGCCCGGGGACCCAGACCCTGACTGCGAGAGGGGCCCTCGGCAACGGACGAGGACGACGATCCGGTCACGGGCGACATCCTCGCACGCGACGATTGATCACTTCCCTGTCAACTTCAGCCTGTTGAGGTGGGCTTGGCCCCAGGTGGCGTACCAGGGAGCCATGATGGCCGTCGTAGGTGGCGTCCTGTATCAATCGGCGTGGAAGCGGTCGATGACCGTGGGAGTCGGATCACGGGGGTGGGATCACATGACGAACCAGCCGGTGTTCGTCCTGGGCGAGGAACTGCAGGCCCTGGAGCGGGCCGGGTTCGAGACCGAGGCGGAGTTCCAGGAGTTGCTCGCGCGTCATCCTCAACGCCTTCCCGCGCCCGAACGGTGAGGGGCCCGGCCGCCGACGGGCGCAGCGGTTACTCGCCCTTCCCGCCGCCTGCCTTGCCGTTGCCGGCCCCGGCCCCGGCCCCGGCCCCGGTCCCGTTTTCCGCGCCGTCGGCGTTGTTGCCGGGATTCCCGTTGCCCGACGTGCCGGTGTTCCCCGCCGTGCCCGCGCCGGCGTCCGCGGCGCCTTCGCCGGGTTTGCCCGTGTCGCCGGACCTGCCCGGTGCGGCTGTCGCCCGCGCCAGCTGTTCGGCGCAGTACGCGGCGACCTTGCCCTCGCCGCCCGCCGCCGCGACGAGTTGCTGCCAGGCCGTCGAGTCGAGCGCCTTGCCACGGTCCTTGACGTGCTCGTAGGCGCGGCAGTGGGCCTCGGTGTCCTGGGCGGCGGCCGGGCCGTCCGCCGGTCCGCCGCCGGAGGAAGCCGACGAGGTCCCACCGCTCGGCCGGGCCGGGGCGGACACCGAGGGGTGCGCGGTCTTCCGGCCGGCACCGGCGCCGTCCGTGGACGAGCCGGCCGAACCGATGGCCGCGACCGCGACACCGCCCAGGGCGAGGCTGGCGAACACGGCGGCGAACGTTGTCTTCACAGGGCGCCCGGTCCGCCGCTCCGCGGGCAGCCGCCAGTCGTCCCGGCGCCGGGTACGTGCCCGGTGCACGTCCGTGCCACGGGTGGCCCGGAAGGCGGCCACGGCCCGCTGCTCGGCCTCGGGGGCGAGATCGGCTCCGCGCAGGACAGTGGCCAGCACCGTCTCCAGCGCGGTGTCGTCACGCTCGTCCCACACGTCCCACGGGGCGGACACGGCGTCGTCAGGGTGCACACCTCGACGGCCCGGCACTCCGTCGCCGCTCGGCCGTTCACCCATGTCCGCTTCCGTTCCTGTCCGACATGTTCGATTCACCTGGCGTTCCGGGCCCTGCTGCCCGTCCGCCGGCCCACTGCCGCGGGCGTCGTTCACTTCGACTCCCCCAGCGTCCGGGACGCCTCATCCGTCACACCCTCTGCCGCCTGGCCCCCGACGCCCAACTGGTGGGCGAGGCGTTTCAGACCTCGGTGGGCGGCGGTGCGCACCGCTCCCGGGCGCTTGCCGAGGACGCGCGCGGCGGCGGTACCGTCCAGGCCGACAACGACCCGGAGGAGTACGGCCTCGGCCTGGTCCTTCGGCAGCCCGCGGACCAGTTCCAGGGCCCGCTCGGTGGAGAGGGTCTCCAGTGCCTCGTCATGGGTGCTGTGCGGGCCGGCCAGGTTCAGTACGTCCTGCTCGGTTCCTCCCGACCGGGGCCGCACGCGCTGGCGGCGCAGATGGTCCAGTGCCCGGTGCCGGGCGATGGTCGCCGTCCAGCCGCGGAAACCGGCCCCGTCCCCCTTGAACCGTGCGAGGTCACGGGCGATCTCCAGCCAGGCGTCGGACGCCACGTCCTCCGCGTCCTCGCCGACGAATCCGCGCAGATAGCCGAGCAGGCCCGGCTGCACGATCCGGTACGCGACGGCGAAGGCGGTCTCGTCCCCGTCCTGGGCCCGCGCGACCGCCGCGCCCAGTTCCCCGTCGTACGTCTGTACGCGGCGGGATTGCCGTGCCTGGCCCAAGACTGTCCTCGTTCGCACCTGGTTCAAAGCGATTCCGTTCCGTCCGACGAGCCCCGTTGGCATCGACGGCCCCATAGGGACCAGCGCGCGTTCTCACGGAAGTGTCACAACGCATCACGCGTCCCTCGCGTGGTCGTCGGAGCTCCTGTCTCGTGGGTGGCGAAGCCGCGAGGGCCGTCGCCGGCTCCAAGGAAACGGCGAGGTAAGGACGTTGAGCCGATCCGTACGCCGGCCCGGACGGCGTTGCGGCTCGGGAACGCCCGGCGAATCCGGTGTTCGGACACCTGCCGGCAACCCGTGCCGTCCCGGCCGGGTGACGTATCGCGCCGGCCGTGCGCTGTGTGAGTACCGAGTCCGCACCGGACCGCCCGACGCTGATCGGTGATCGGTGATCGGTGATCGGTGATCGCTGATCGGTGATCGCCGGGCCGGACGTCGGTGCCAAGACCACTCCCGGAACTCTCTCCGCGCCGCTCTCGACTCCCCCCGGAGGCGGCATGGAGAGGGACGCGGGCGGCCGGACCCCGACCGCTGCATGGGGTCCGGCCGCCCCACACGCCGTTCGGACCGACGGCCGACGATCACCTCACCCGTGTACGCCCCGAAGCCGCGCAGCGAGGTCGGCAGGTGATCCGTGACCTGGTTCTCCGGGGTTCCCGCAACTGGCGCAGAGCCGCCTCCCACCTTGCCGTACGACGGCCGGGGGGCTTCCGGAACGCGGCGTGCGCCGGGCGGAGTGATGCTCTGGCGTCCCCGTGCGCTCCTTCTGTGATGAGCCTCTACTTTCCTTTGCGAGCGGTGCCGCCCCCGGCACTGCGCAACAGCGCGACCTGGCTGGAACGGCTGTTCGGGGACGCCTCGGACACCGTCCGGCACCGCGTCGACCGGCACCGCGAGGATGTGCTGGACAAGCGATATCTGGACCAGGAACTCCTCTACGCCGGCGATCCCCCGCACCGCGCGGAGCACCGACCCCAGGCCCAGGTGGTGCTCGGCGGTCGGCCGGTGTTCCACCCCGATCGGTACAAGCCGCCGTTCCTGGTGCTGACGGCGGGCCAGGTGCAACGGGTGGCCGGGTTCCTGACGATGGCCGACTTCGACGCGCTGTGGGTCTTCGCCCGCGACGAACTGCTGCCGCGCTACGGCGGCGTCACCGCAGAGCCCGACACGCGGGGCATTTTCGCGGCGGCGCATCGGGAGCTGACGGAGTTCTACGCGCAGACGGCCGCGCGCGGAGACGCGGTGGTGAAGTGGCTGCCGGCCTGAAGCACACGGCATGCCGACTCCTCCACGGCCATCGCCAAGCTCAATCACCCGACAACAAACAAGCCCCAGGCCACTGGCCTGGGGTTCCAATATGGAGCGGGTGACGAGAATCGAACCCGCACTCTCAGCTTGGGAAGCTACGGCGCTTGGGCCGGTACATGACTTCTGACCTGCACGGATTCGTTCCGCCGCTGCAGGCGTGAGTGCTTGGTGGCACCGTTGTTGACCGTGGTTGTCCGCTCTTACGGGCACGCTGTGGGCACGGGGGTGACCAACAGCCGGGCCGTACAGCGCGCAACGCCTGCACCGACCGGACCGCATCGTCTGTGGAGCTGATCTGGAGGGTCCGTCGCGACTGCATACACCGGAGCTGACAGGTGGACCCGCAAATGTTGGTGACGTATTCTTCTATGTACATCACCAACATTGCGTGGGAGGCACGGTATGTCCGTGACCCAGATCGACATCGACGACGACGCCCTGGAGCGCGCCATGGCTCTGGCTCACGTCCGGACCAAGAAAGAGGCGGTCAATCTCGCTCTGAACTTCTACGCCGAGCAGCAGGAACGCGCGGCGCGCATCAACCGTCACTTCGAGCGTGCGCGTGAGTGGGGTGCCGTCGAGGACGCCGAGCGCCTGCACCGGGCGGAGAAGGACAGCCGGTGATCTACCTGCTCGACACGTCCGGCCTGGTCCGGCTGCTCCGCGATCCAAAACTGCAGTCGGCCTGGTACGACGCGATCGATGCCGGGGCCATCGCGTCCTGCTATGTGCAACGCGCCGAGTTCCGGTACAGCGCCCGGAATCGTCGCGAGTACGACGAGATCGCGGAAATGTTTTCTGACCTCTATCCCGACGCCGCCGTGCCGAAGAACGCAGGGCGCTGGATCAGCGCGGTGCAACACCGTATGGCACAGGCCGGGGAGCATCGCAGTGCCTCGGCAGTGGACCTCGTCATCGCCGCTACAGCGGCTCACCACGGCCTGGTTGTCCTCCACGACGATGCCGACTACGGCACTGTCGCCCGGCACGCATCCGACCTGACCGAGCACAACGTCCACGACATCGTCTGAGGCGTTTCACTGCCCTACAGGTTGTGGAGTTGTCCGCACTGTCAGGCGAGGGCGGCGATCAAAGAGAACTCCCGCGGCGCCCAGAACGCGGTCTTCCGCGCCTATTGCCGTGGGCCGGAGCACATGTCCTGGCTACGTCGGGAACGGGACTGACGGGCTCGGCTGAGGAGGCGATACCGGTCGAGATCCGCGTACTCCGTCTCGGGCACGCCGCTGTCCGAGAAGATACGTCCGTCGGCGTTCCTCCCACCGCTGCCGCTCCTCCTGCGCGAAAGGTCCCGGCACCCCGGTCAGGGGCTCGCCCCGGAACAGCCCGATGACTGCGCCGAGTTGGTCCGCGGCGGTGGCCAGGTCGCTCGACGCGACGGTGCGCAGCGCCTCGGCTCCCCGTTCGTCCAGATCCGCCGTATCGAGCCCGACCTCCTCGACGACGAAGCGGTACCAACCCTTGCCGCTGCGGATCACCGACTCCGCGGGCGTGGTGCCTTCCGGATCGAGCGCTCTGCGCAGCGAGTTGACGTGGGTGGGCAGCACCTTGTGGCCGCCCGCGGGAGGCTCCTCGCCCCACACCGCGTCGAGCAGCCGCTCATGACTCACCACGGCCCCTCGGCGCAGCAGCAGAGCGGCCAGCACGGCCTGCCGCTTGACCGGCCCCAACCCCAGCGGCGTCCCGCCCCGCCAGGCCCGTAACGGTCCGAGCACTTCGAACCGCAGCATTTGAGGAGATCC
The DNA here is from genome assembly GCF_027270795.1 of Streptomyces sp. ActVer. Lineage (NCBI taxonomy): Bacteria > Bacillati > Actinomycetota > Actinomycetes > Kitasatosporales > Streptomycetaceae > Streptomyces > Streptomyces sp. ActVer. The sequence continues at coordinate 16,394 of NZ_JAPWHT010000061.1, read as the reverse complement.
GTCGTCCACCCCGCAGCCTCCGCTTCCCCACGTCATCGAAATTTCATCAGAATTGCAGCACCCCCAGCCATGGTTACGGACACGACATCGCACAACCCGCACAACCGAAGGGGGTCCGCGTGACCGAAGTGGATCTGGTGGCCACCGCGTTGGCCACGGGGGCGGCAGCCGGACTCACCGACACCTCACGAGGAGTCGTCCACGACCTGCACATCGTGCTGAGGGACGCGATCCGCCGACGGCTGTCCGATGGCTGCGACGGCGTGCGGGGCGGATACGGCGTACGGGTGCTGCACGCGTACGAAACAGACCCCGATGCGTGGCGGACCCGGCTGCTCCAGGTCCTGGCCGCCGAGCTGGAACTGGACGAGGAGATCCTCGGGGCGGCCCGCGCAGTGCTCCGCTCGGACCGCGGGACAGGGCACGTCATCGTGGACGTGGTCGGTTGCGGCGCACTGAGCGGATGAATGCCCTTGGCTGATGTGTACGCCGATGCCGCGTACGGAGTCTCGGAGCCGTGGTTGCAGGGGCACGGTCAAGAGCCCGTCGGTTGTTTCGGAAAACCCCTCCTTGGTGACCATGTCTGCACGCGGAGGGGACGGTGGACGCACATGACGGTACCCAAGGGAACCGAGGAATGGCCGGCGCGCAGTCTGCTGGGGAGGCTGTCCTCCCCGGCACGGCGGGAACTGCTCGACCTGGGGACCGAGGTCCGGTTCGACGCGGATGCCGTGCTGCTGCGACAGGGGATGAACGACAGGCACGTGCTCCTGCTCCTGTCCGGTCTCACGAAGGTCATGGCGGTTGTGGAGAACGGTGAGACTTCGCTCCTCGCGGTCCGGGCCGGCGGTGACACGGTAGGTGAGATGGCTGCCATCGACGGGTGCGCCCCGCGCTCGGCGACGGTCACCGCCTGCGGTCCACTGACCGCGCGAGTGGTGCATGACGGCGCGCTGCGAGCACTGCTGATGCGCCGCCCCGAGGTCTCCATGGCCTTGACGATGGTCGTCGCCGACCGCTTGCGCTGGGCCAACCGCAGGCGGCTGGACTTCCGGGGGTATCCGGCGAAAGTGCGTTTGGCCCGTGTGCTGGGAGAACTCGCCGCGTCCTACGGGACTCCCCGGGGCGACGAGGTGGTGATCGACATCCGGCTGACGCAGCCGGAGCTTGCCACGCTGATCGGCGCCGCGGAGACGACGGTCCACAAGGTACTGCGCGAACTACGAAAGGAGGAGCTGTTGGAGACCCGCTACCGTGCCACCGTCATCAGGGACCTGGCCAGTTTGAGGCGGCTCGCGGACCTGGCGGACGAATGACCGGGGCCGAACCGACGTCAGCCCAGTATCGGCTGCAGGACCACGCTCAGCCCCGCGCTGATGCCCATGACGGCAGTGCAGACCACCGCTCCTGTCAGCCAGCGGTACTTGAGAACGGCGACGTGGGCGAGGAACCGCACGGTGTGCGACAACTCCCTACGATCCGCGGCCTCATCCGCGGGCACGTCCTCGGCGGGCAGGATGTCGGGGCCCGACTCCAGGTGAACGAAGCAGTACCGGTTGGCGGCCCGATCCCGGAGCAGCCGCGGGCTCAACACCGCTGCCAGACTCACCGCGCCACCGATCAGGCCGCAGACGAACAGGGCCAACAGTGTCCCCCCGAACACCCCGGCCGCGCCTCCGCGTTCGCAGACGAGCACGACCCCACGACTCCATGCCCCTGCGGTGCCGACCAGCCCGGCCTGCACCGCCGCCAGGATGCCGGCCTTCGCGTCCGCGTGCTGGTGGGTCGTCTGCAGCGCGGTGAACATGTACTGCGCGGGACGACTGTCGGCTGCCTGCACTGTCGGTGCCATGGACGTCTCCTCCGGTCGGCGAGGGCGTGCTGCCTCCAGTAAGAGGTGATCGTCTCCGCCGAACCAGTCCCTTCTGCGGGTTCCGGGGACCTCGTCAGTGCTCGCAGGTCTCAGCAACCCGTATTTCCACAGGGTTCACACCGAGGCGCAGGTGTACGACTTGATCGCCGGCACCCGTGATCCGGGGGAGCGGGTGCCGGTCTGATGTGTAGTAACTCCGTTGATTTGCAGGGGATTTGAGTCACGCAGCGTGCTCCCCCTGAAGTACGTGTACCGAGAGGTGTCATGGCGACAAACGGTAAGGACGGGCCGGGCGGTGCGGGCGCCTTCGCGCGCAGACTGCTGCTCTCCGTCGACGCGAAGGGATACGGCGGCGCCGACACGGTCAGGCAGCACCAGTTCCAGGAAGCGATCGTGCGGTTGCTGGAACTGGCGTCCGACGCCGCCGGGTTGAACCGCGAGAAATGGCTGACACAGGAGGGCGGGGACTCGCTGTTCGCGGTCCTGCCCGAGGGGGCCTCCGAGCCCGCCCTGGTCGACGCCTTCATGCGAAGTCTGGAGGCCAGTCTGCGGGCCTTCAACATCGGGCGGGAAACGGAGGCGTGGCTGAGGCTAAGGGCAGCCGTCCACTTCGGCGAGACCTCGCCGGCCGCAAACGGCTTCGCCGGCAGCGCCCCGGTCGAGATCGGCCGCATCCGTGACTGCGCGGCCCTGCGCGCCGCCCTGGACCAGTTGTCGGAGGCCCCGCTGGCGGTCGGACTGTCCGCGACCGTCTTCCGTGACGTCGTACAGGGGAAGGCGTACACCACCATCCGGGAGAACGAGTTCCGGGAGGTGCCGGTCAAGGAGAAGGAGTATCGAGGGGCGGCCTGGATCTGGGTTCCGGGCGCCGATGTACGGCAGGTGGACCTGAGTCCTGCCGTACTGGAGGGGGAGCCGCGTAACGCGAACCTGGTGCGGAGCAAGGTGAAGGTGAACAACGTCCAGGGCCGCGCGGTCGTGGTGCGTGCGGAGGGGGCTGTGGCAAACCCCATCGAGGCCATCGCTGACATCGGTCGCGTGGCGCGTGACGGAGAAGTGATCGGTGTGGACCTCCGTGCCGCCGGAGGCAAACCGTGACCGCCCACACCCCCCGCCCGCGCCGCGCCTTCGAGGATGTGATCCGGGCCCGTACAGAGACGGACTTCGTCGAGCGTGCGTGGTTGTACGACGAGATCGAGCAGGCGCTGAAGTCGGACGAGGGCCAGTACATCCTGGTGACGGGCGAGCCGGGAGCGGGCAAGACCAGCCTGCTCGCCGGCATCGCGCGGGCCCACCCCGACCGGCTCCGCTATTTCTTCAGACGGGACAGCCGTACCGCGGTCACCGGCGGCGACACCGAGTCGTTCCTGCTGAGCATCGGACACCAACTTGCCCGGGAGCGCCCGGAACTCTTCGAACTGGAACGCCTCTCGGTCGTCGTCCAGCAGCACATCGACTCCGTGGAGGCCGAGGGCCGGGTCATCGGCATCAAGATCGACGACTTGAAGGTCTCCCCCTTCCACCGCACCGCCACCCTGGAGGTCGAACAGCGCATCCGTGATGTCGCGGGCACGGCCACCGGCGTCGAGATCGGCACGGCCCATCTGGAGCCCCGTCTCCTCGACCCCGACAACCTGGCCCACCTGGCGCTGATCGGACCCGCGCAGGTGTTGGCCGAACAGGACCCCGAGGCCAGGATCGTCATCCTGCTCGACGCCCTGGACGAGATAGCCGACGACGACACGACGGGGCCGAGGAAAAGGGTCCTGCACTGGCTGGCCCGTTCCCCCGAACTCCCCGCCAACGTCAAGGTGGTCATGACCTCCCGGCCACACGCCGGGCTCCGGCTGTTCCGGTCCGCCCGGGAGGACCGACTCACCGACGTGGTCATCGACCCCGGCTCACCCCAGGTCGTGGGCGACCTCCGCACGTACGCGGACCGCGTCCTGGAGCGTCCCGCCGTCCTCGCCGCCGAACGGGCCAGAGGCAACCTACTGGGCAGCATCAAGCGGCACGCCGTCCGCAGGGCCGCCGGAAACTTCCTGTACCTGGCCACCTACGCGCGGGCGCTGATCGACGCCGCCCAGGAACAGGACGACGAGATGGTCGACAGGCTGCTCGTCTTCAACGGCGTACCGGGCCGTCTGCCCGGGCTGTACGGGTTCTTCGTGGAGTTGGTGCGCGAGGAACTCAGGCCATGGCCGAGGGCGCTCGGGACCAGTGAGCCGGACGGCTGGGAAGGGGTGGGCCTGCCGATCATCGGCGTACTCACCGTGGCGAGAGAGGCCCTGACAGAGGACCAGCTCACCGCCCTGTCCGGTACGCCCGTACGGGAAGAACCCGCACAGAAGGTCCTGTCGAGCCTGCGCTGGCTGCTGGACCGCCGAAGCGACCGGATCGCCTTCTTCCATACCTCGGTCAACGAGTTCCTCGCGGGACAGGAAGCCCGCGAGAAACACCCGGAGTGCTGGGTCGACGAGACCAGATGGCACGAGCAGATCGCCCACCGCTACCGGGGCACCGTGCCGAACTGGGCGGACCTGGACTGGTTACAGGTGGACCACTACGGTCTCGCCCATCTCGTCGCCCACGTCCTGAAGGCCGGGCCGCGCTTCTCCGCCGAGGCCGTCGACATGGTCTGCCCCGGTCTGCGGAGCGCCGTCAGACGCGAGTTCGGGGCCGAGCGCCGATTTCTCGAACTTGTCGACAGCGTCGCTCACCATGTCGCCGACGGCGCGACTGTCGCCACCGGGCTGCCCGCGATGACGTACCTCGGGGTCGTGCGTCACCAGGCGGCGCAGTCCAGCAATGCGCTGCCGCCACGGGTGATCGGGCTGCTGGCTCGGATGGGGCGCGTCAAGGAGGCGCTGGAGCACGCGGTCGGGATCACGCCGTCGCTGTGGCAGGTCACGGCGTTCGCGGAGATCCTTCAGTACGCGCATCCTGGGTCCGACTCGCCCTCGACCGACGAACTGCTGGACCTGCTGGTCGAGTCCGCGCTCGCGGTTCCGACAGACAGCTACCCTCTCAGCCCCAACTACGAGGCGGACAGAGCGATCGTAGCGACCGCACGACTGCTGGCATCTCACGATCTCGATCGTGCGCTGCGGTTGTGGCGGTGGGGACAGGAGAGGTCGCCGCAATCGGGCCGCTTTGCGGAGGGGCCGGACGACCTGTATCGCGTCGCCGCAGTCGCCGAGCAGGACGTGGACAGAACCCACACCCTCATCGGCAAGATCAGCGGGGAGCGCTGGGGGGACTACCTGGACGCGGCGGAACGCGCCGACCCTGCAAGGGCCGTCCAATTGCTGCGGGAGGCCGAGAAGTCCCTGGAGTCCGCCGGACCGGCGGCCCGTGTCCTGGCGCTGGCACGACTGGCCGCCACGTGGGCGGCGCACGATCCGGACACCAGCCGGTGGCTCCTCGCCGAGGTGCGCGCGCAGGTCCTCGCAGCCGGAGGAGAGGAGGGCCTCGCTGCCCAACTGGTCAAGGCCGCAGGTGTGTTGGAGGACGTGGACCGGATCACGGCTCGCTTTCTGCTGGCCCGCCTGGACAGCGACTCCCATGACTACTGGGTCGCTCTCGACGGTGCTCGGCTATGGGTTCGTTGGGGGGCGCCCGAGCGTGCGCGGACTCTTGTGGCCCCGTACCTCTCAGCGACCCAAGACGACTGGATGAGGTTCGCTGCCATGAAGGCGATCGGGCAGTCCAGCCGAGCCGAGGCACTGCGGCTCTTGGAACGTGACCATGCCGCCATCCCCGGGCCGTCCGCGGATCCGGATGCACACGCAACGTTCAGCATGGAGCGCGACAACGACCTGATCAAAGTGGTAGAGCGCATGGCCGAGTACGACCTTGCCCGGGCAACACAGATGGCCAGGGGCATAACCGAGACCACCTGGCGTGACGACTGGTGGTGGCGTGATCACGCCGCAACCGCGGGCCCGGCCCAGGAGGTCTTTGGCAAGGACCGCTATTCGCTCCTTGCCGGAATCGCCCACCTTCACGTTGCCCGAGGTCGGAGTGGGCCGGCCGCCGCCATCCTTGAGGAGGTGCTGGGGGGTGCGGAACACCCCGCACCTCTCAGAGGCGGCGGCGGCTCTGCTCGGTACTTCATGACTTCGTCGTCCGAGTCGGGTGAGCGTTCATCCAGGAACCGTCTGGCGCAGCTGAACATCGACGGCATGTTGACCGTGTTCAACATGAGCAATCACTGGGCCGCTCGCGCGCGAGGACACTTCTATCGCCATCCGGCCGATGTCATCCGTGCCGTCGAGCTCGGCGCGCACAGCAGCATGGCCAGAGTGGTACGCCGGTTCGCGGGGCGGTTGGCGCGCCGAGATCTCTCACGGGCCGGCGCCCTCATCCGCTCGATCGCGGATCCCGGGGAGCGAGCCATCGGCTTCGCGGAACTGCACCGGGTGGCACACGGCCCCGGCGGCACCGCCCCTCACACACCTGAGGCGGACGTGTTCTCCAGGGAAATCGATCGGGCGCTCAGTGAACTACCGCGCTACCGGTGGACATCCGCTCTCGCGGACGACGCGGACGGAAAGGCATGGGCATACGTACGTCCTGATCACCGGGTCCGCTTCGAGCTCGCCCTGCTCGCCCTGGGATGCCGGAAGGAGGATTGGCGGGCAATCGAGGGGCTGCCCTACCTGACCTACGCACGGAGGCAATCAGTGGTTCTGTGGGTGTCCGAGGTGTATGCCGCCGACGTGATGGACAACAGGCGCCCACTTCAGGGAGCCAGGGACATCCATGTGCGGAACCTCAGCCCGGGACGGGACCTGGATCAGGACGACGCGATGGCCAAAATCGTGCTGGCCGCGGCTGCGTACGACGAGTACCGGATCGCCCGTGAGGTGCCTGCGTACAGCTTCCACGCGCCGCAGGCGCGCATGGACGACCCGGTTTACGCCGCAGCCGTGGACCTCGTGACTCCCGCCCCCGGAGCCCCCCTCAGCCCCGCGTTCACTCGTCGGCTGAGGGAGATGCTGGACGAGGGCCCACTGCCGGCGGCGGCCGGACTGCTCGCCTTCGCCGGGGAGGCCAGGCCGGAGAACCGGCACGAACTTCGTGAGCTGGCCGCAGCGGTCATCGCCAGAGCCGGTGACGGTTCCGCGATCGGCTTGGACACACTGGCCATCCTGGTGGAATCGCCCGTCCTCGGCGACCTGGTGGATCCTGTCGCTCTCCTGCACGAAGCCGAACGCTGCGCGCTCGCCTGGGCGGGCGAGAGCTGGATTCCCCACGACGTCATGGCACGCCTGTTTCCGGTCCTGCTGGAGCGTGCGCCGACGGTCGCGATGCGCAGGTTCTACGAAGTCACCTCGTCGGACTGGTCCTTCGCCATGTCAATGCTGGAACACGCACCGGACGCCTTGATCGGCGCGTTGGACGCCGACGCCGTGGCCGTCCTCGGCGCGGCCATCACCCAAGGGCTTGCCTGCACCTCCCCCGAGGGCATGGCACCCGATGTCGTGGACGGCGTCCGGCCGGCGCGACTCGCCGGCGGCCCCGGGGACGGGAGGCCGGCGGCATGACGCATCCCGTCGACCCTGTCGTGGTGAGGGCGCACTCGGACGTCCTGGAGCTGTTCCGCACGGATACCGCGGTGGATCCGGCCGGACTGGCCGCGGTGTGCCGAGCCGCCCGCGACCGGCTCGCGGCACTGCCCGACCTCGACCCGGACCATCCGCACTCCTGGGCCTCGTACGAACTGATCACGACGGACGTACAGACCCTCCTCGGCTATCTGAGCGAGGTCGATGTCCCGAGCAGCGAACCGGAGCACTTCCGGACCCTGCTGATCCGCGTCCTCCGCTACCTCTACGCAGCCGACGGCGCCAAGACCGGCGTCCGATTGGCGGAGATCATCCACCGCGAGTGGGAAGCGCGGATCGGAGAGTCGCACATCGACACGCTCCAGGCCGCTGAACGACTTGCCGCGTGCCTGCACGCAGAGGGCGACGCGAAAAGGGCCCGGCCGGTGTTCGAAAGGATCTTTCAACTGCGGTCCGGGAAATTCGGTGACGACCATCCCGATACCCTCCTCGCGGCCTGCAACATAGGCGCGTGCCTCGGTCAACTCGAGGAGTACTCTGCGGCGTTCCAGCTGTACAGCGACACCGTACGGCGATGTGAGCGACGACTTGGCAGGGATCACCGGACGACGATGCTGGCCACGTTCAACCTCGCGGCCTGCCTGCGCAAGCTCGGGGAGCACGAGAGGGCGCTGACGCTGTACCAGGACGTTCACCGGCGGTACGGACGGGTGTCGGGGAAGAACTCCCTTGAGACGCTAGACGCGGAGGCGGGCATCGCCAAGACTCTGCACGAGCTCGGCGAGTACGAGGAGGCACGCGCCATCAACGCAGACTTGCTGCCGAGATTCGAGAGCCTGGCCGGAAAGAACCACTCGAGTACAGCGCACGCCCGCAGTCGTCTGGCGGAGAACCTCCGCGCGCTCGGGCGTAACGAGGAAGCCGATGAAGTAGAGGGCATCGTCCACCCGGATTTCTGACCGTCTCAGCACGCACGGCGCCGTGCGCGCCATGGAACCGCCCACACTCCTCGTGGACGCGGGGAGCTGCCAGGCCAGCGCGGCCCACGGGGCTTGGCGCGATGGTTCGCGCCGGACATTTCTCCGAGAGGGCAGCGTTGATCTATCAGCACTCCGACGAAGAGCGACAGCGGGAGGTGGCCTCTGGGCTCGACGACATGGTGCGCGCGGAGCGTGCGAAGCACCACAAGGACAACCCTGCCCACCACAGCGAGGAGGCCGCCGAAGGCTAATGGTGCGGTTGTGGTGCGCAGCCCACCTACCGGTCGAGACAACAAAGAACCCCCGGGCCAATGACCTGGGGGATTCGTATGGAGCGGGTGACGAGAATCGAACTCGCACTCTCAGCTTGGGAAGCTGATGTTCTACCACTAAACTACACCCGCGAAAGACGCCGGTTCGGACGGTTTGGACCGGTGTCGGAAACGCGGAATCACCATACCTCATGCCAGGCCCCCGGCGCTGAAGCCGTGGGGCCCGGTGCTGTTTCGGGGGTTGGACGGGGCTGCGGGGCGCGGGAGTTGGGGCGTACGGTGGAGGGGTTGAAGAGGGGCTGCGCGGGATCGGAGTGCCGCCTGGAGGGTCGTCCGCTTCGTCCCGTAATGTGGCGCTTCCTCGTCAGGCAGACTTGGCTCTTGGGGAAGGGACTCTGAGGACTTGATGGAACGCAGCACCGTCGTCCGTTGTGCCGAAGGGCACGTGTTCAGCACCGCCTCGCTTCCGATGCAGCAGGCCGATCGGCTCGGCCCCGGCCGGCTGATCCGTTGCCCACGCTGTGCCCGGCTCCGCAATGTCGTACCTGTGGAGTATCAGAAGCACTGAGCACACGAAGCGCGCAGTACGCAGTGCCGCGTACCGCGCGTTCGTCTCGTTCACGATCGCCCGGGCCCGCCACGATCACCGGATTGTGGCGGGCCCGGGCGCTCTGCGTATCCTCGGGGCGTGCTTCTCTCTGACAAGGACATCCGGGCCGAGATCGACGCCGGGCGTGTACGGATCGATCCCTACGACGAATCCATGGTGCAGCCGTCGAGCGTCGACGTGCGGCTCGACCGCTACTTCCGGGTGTTCGAGAATCACCGTTATCCCCATATCGATCCGTCCATCGAGCAGGCGGATCTCACGCGGCTCGTCGAGCCCGAGGGTGACGAGCCGTTCATCCTCCACCCCGGCGAGTTCGTCCTCGCGTCGACGTACGAGGTCATCACGCTTCCCGACGACCTGGCGTCCCGGCTCGAAGGCAAGAGTTCGCTCGGGCGGCTCGGCCTCGTCACGCACTCCACCGCAGGGTTCATCGACCCCGGCTTCTCCGGGCACGTGACCCTTGAGCTGTCCAACCTCGCGACCCTCCCCATCAAGCTCTGGCCGGGCATGAAGATCGGGCAGCTGTGCCTGTTCCAGCTCAGCTCGTCGGCCGAGTTCCCCTACGGGAGCGACCGGTACGGGTCCCGCTACCAGGGGCAGCGCGGGCCCACCGCCTCCCGCTCCTTCCTCAACTTCCATCGGACCCAGGTGTGAGTGGCGGCGATATGAGTGATGGCATGAGTGACGTGCGCGAGAACCTCACCTACGAACGTTTCGGCACCGCCGTCCGCGAACTCGCCCAGACCGTCGCCGACGACGGGTACGAGCCCGACATCGTGCTCAGCATCGCCCGCGGCGGTGTCTTCGTCGCCGGCGGTCTCGCGTACGCCCTCGACTGCAAGAACATCCACCTCGTGAACGTGGAGTTCTACACCGGGGTCGGGACCACTCTCGACATGCCGGTCATGCTGGCGCCCGTCCCCAACACGATCGACTTCTCCGACAAGAAGGTGTTGATCACGGACGACGTCGCCGACACCGGCAAGACGTTGAAGCTCGTGCACGACTTCTGCGTCGACGCCGTCGCGGAGGTGCGGTCCGCCGTCATCTACGAGAAGTCGCAGTCGCTCGTGAAGTGCGAGTACGTGTGGAAGCGGACGGATGAGTGGATCAACTTTCCGTGGAGTGTTGAGCCGCCTGTGGTGAAGAGGACAGGCCAGGTTCTCGACGCGTAGCGCTCCGCTGGGGTGCCTGTTTTTGGCTGCGGGCCCGTTGTGGCTGGTCGCGCAGTTCCCCGCGCCCCTTACGGGGCGCGTTTTTTTGTGCGGTTTTCCTGCCCTTAAAAAAACGCTTGCGTTTCGCTAGTGGCCCCCGTAGCGTTCGTGTACGAAACCGTTTCGTATCGATCGTGAGTGCAGGGAGGGCGGGTCACGATGATGAGCAGTCCGGTGGTTCTCGCCCTCGCCCTCTCCCTGGTCTCCGCGTTCTGTTACGCGGCGGCCGCCGTGGTTCAGGAGCGGACCGCGGCCGGTACGGCCGACCTGCGGGGCACCCTCGCCCGTGGCTCGTGGTGGTGGGCCGTCGGGCTCAACGCCTCCGGCGCGCTGCTGCATGTGGTCGCGCTGCGGTACGGGCCGCTGACCCTCGTGCAGCCCCTCGGTGCGCTGACCCTCGTCGTTGCGGTGCCACTGGGGTCGCTGGTCGTCCGGCGCCGGACCTCCGGTACGCAGTGGCGCGGCATGGCTCTCACTCTTGTCGGGCTGACCGCGCTGCTCGTCGCCACCGCGGCCGGTCACGCGCCGGACGACACCCTGGGGACCGGCGAGGTTCTCGGCGTCGCGCTCGTCGCCTTCGGCGTCATCGCGGTGCTCGTCCGCTTCGCCTCGGGCGGCTCCGGTCTCGGCGGGCTCGCCTTCGCCGCGGCCTCCGGTATCGCCTCCGGGGTCGGTTCCACGCTGGCGCAGAAGCTCGCCGTCGGGCCGACGCCGTCCTGGGGCGTGGCGGTGGTCGCGGTGCTCACCGTCGCGTTCGCCTCGGGCGGGCTGCTGCTCTCCCAGAAGGCGTACCGCAGTGGCCTCGGCGGTCCGCTGGCCCTGCTCACCCTCGTCAACCCGGTCGCCGCGTCCGTCATCGGCATCAGCCTGCTCGGGGAGGGCTTCCAGTACGGCACGACGGGCACCCTGATCGCCCTCGCCGGTGCGGTGGCGGCCGCCCGGGGCGTGATCCTCCTCAGCCGTCCTCAGTCCCACCAGGAGCGTCCCGGCCGGCGCGTCTCCGCCCCCGTCCGCAATCAGCCCCGCCTGCCGCGCCCCACCCGGCTCCTCCGCGCAGGCTTCCCGTCCGCCGCGCGGGTGCGCCCCGTCACCGTCGAACTCGGCGTCGAACTCACCGGCACGAGCCGGACCGTCTGAGAAGGAGAACACCACACATGACCACAGCCTTGACCTCCGTGTCCGCCTCGACCATGGCGGCGCCTCTTCCGCTGCGGCCCCGCACCACCGTGCGCGCCGCGGGACTCGTGGACGTACCGGCCGTGGCGCGCCTCATCGCCCCGACCGACACCGGAGCCCTCCCGCAGCACCCGGACGCCGCCGCCCCGGTCGACTGGGACCGGGCCCGCCGTGCCATGCGGCTGATGCTGGCCCATCACGCCCTGGAGGACGGTCAGGTGTGGGTGGCCGAGCGTGAGGACGGCACGCTGCTCGCGGCCGCCGTCTGGCTGCCGCCCAGCCCCGGTGCCGAGCCGCCCGACCAGCGCTTCAGCAGCCTGCTCTCGCGCGAGCTCGCCCTCGGCCCGCAGGAGCGCCCTTTCCCGTCTGCCGGTCTCAAGAAGGCAGCGCCCGACGAGTCGCACTGGAAGGTGGCCGTCGTCGGCGCGCTGGACGACACGAGCGTCTGGGACCACACCGTGGCCGCCGACCTGCTGACACCGGGGCTGCGTGCCGTCGACGAGGAGGGCGGCACCGCCGTGGCCGTCACGCTCTCCGCCCGTCACGGGGACCAGTTGAGGCCCCTCGGCTTCCGTCGGCCGCGCTCTCTCTGCCTCACGCCCGGCGGGAGCGTGTGGCTGACTACTCGTCAACCTCAGGGCACAGCACGGGAATCCGCTGTACGAGATTGTTTCCGAAGCCTCCCCGGTTCCAGGGCTGCGTGACCGGCTGGGTGTTGCCCGCGGCGTCCGTGGCCCGGGCCGTCAGTACGTGGGTGCCGGGGGTCGCCGTCCAGGGCGCCTGCCAGTGGCGCCAGGACCAGGCATGGCCCGGGCGGCCGTCCGGCGGGTCGAGTTCCGCCTCCTGCCAGGAGCCCCCGTCGTCCGTGCTGACCTCGACCTTCGTCACCGGGGCGTGGCCCGACCAGGCGCGGCCCTCCAGCCGCAGTGGACCGGGGCGTACGACCCTCGTGCGGGACATGAAGTCCGGGAAGCCGGGCGGGACCATCAATGCGCGCGGGGCGATGCGGGTGACCGCGACGCCGGGCTCGTCCGGGGCCTGGCGGTAGCGGTACGCCACCGACTGCTGGAAGCCGGTGAACGGGGTGTCGGTGAGCGTGATGTCCCGCAGCCACTTCACATGCGCCATGCCGTACCAGCCGGGGACCACCAGACGCAGCGGGTGGCCGTGCTGCGGTGGGAGCGGGGCGCCGTTCATCTCGTACGCCACCAGGACCTCCCGGTCGGCGGCCGTGGCGTCCTTGAGCGTCAGGCTGCGGCGGTAGTCCTGCTCGACGCCGCGTTCCACGCCGTGGTCGGCGCCCGTGAAAACCGCCTCGACGGCGTCCGGCTCGACTCCGGCCTCGGCGAGCAGCGTCCGCAGGGGTACGCCGGTCCAGTCCGCCGTGCCGACCGCCTCGACCAGCCAGGGCTGGCTCACGGGGCGTGGGGTGAGGCGGGCCCGGCCGTTGCCCGCGCACTCCATGGTCACGCGGTGGGTGACGGGCGGGAGGGAGTACAGGGCGGACAGGTCCAGGACCAGGGGCTCCCGGACCAGGCCGCCCACCGTGAGGGTCCAGGTGCCGGCCTCGGCGGGCGGGACGTACGGGATGTCGTAGTGGACCAGTACGTAGTGCAGGCCGGGCGGGGTCACGTCGTGGCGCAGCGCCTCCAGGAGGAGGCCGTGGTTGCGGGCCGCGAGGCCCAGCTCCTCCTGGCTGATGTCCTCGTCGGGTCCGGCCACGCGGCCCGGCGTGCTGACGTCGGCCAGTGAACCGTTCCGGAAAGTACGTCCGTTCGTGACGCCGTCCATGGCTCCATCGTCCTCCCGTAGCCCGGCCCGGGCACCCCGCTCGCGATTGCCAGTAGTACCGAGCGGCGAGACCCTGTACATATCGGCCCTGGGGCGGATGAAACGTGCGATCGCGGACGGACCGTACCTACCGGGCCTCGCGGAGGAGAGCGATCGTCATGGGCGGCAGCACCGGCAGCACCGGCGGCGGCATGGACGGTACGACCCTTGAGGAGATGCGGACCGGACTGCGCGGCCCGGTCATCGCGCCCGAGGATTCGGCGTACGACGAGTCCCGGTCGATCTACAACGCGATGATCGACCGGCGGCCGGCCGCCTTCGTGCGGTGTGCGGATGCCGGGGACGTGATGAACGCGGTCGACTTCGTCCGCGACCACGGGCTCGAACTCGCCGTGCGCGGCGGCGGACACAGCGGCCCGGGACTGTGCCTGGTGGACGGTGGCGTCACGCTCGACCTGTCTCCGATGCGCTGGGTACGGGTCGACCCGGTCGCGAAGACCGCGCAGGTCGGCGGTGGCAGCCTGCTCGGCGACCTGGACCACGCGGCGCACGCCTTCGGCCTCGCCACCCCCGCCGGGATCATGTCGACGACGGGCGTCGGCGGACTGACCCTCGGCGGCGGCCACGGTCACCTCACCCGCAAGTACGGGCTCACGATCGACAACCTGATCTCCGCGGACGTCGTTCTCGCCGACGGCAGCTTCGTCACGGCGAGCGAGACCTCGTACCCGGACCTCTTCTGGGCGCTGCGCGGCGGAGGCGGGAACTTCGGGATCGTCACGTCCTTCACCTACCGGCTGCACCCGCTGCACTCCGTGGGCGTCGGCATCACGGTCTGGCCGGTGGACCACACGCGTGAAGTGCTGCGCTGGTACCGGGAGTTCCTGCCGCAGGCGCCCGAGGACCTGAACGGCTTCTACGCGGTGCTGGCCGTGCCGCCCGGGCCGCCGTTCCCGGAGGAGCTCCACGGGCACAGGATGTGCGGTGTCGTGTGGTGCTGGACCGGTGACCTGGCGCTGCTGGACGAGACGCTCGCGGTGGTGAACGACGCCGGGCGGCCGGCCTTCCACTTCACCAGCCCGATGCCGTACCCGGCGCTGCAGACCATGTTCGACGAGCTGATCCCCAAGGGCCTGCAGTGGTACTGGAGCGGTGACTTCTTCGACCGGATCACCGACGAGGCCGTCGACATCCACCTCAAGTACGGCGAGAACCTCCCCACCGACCTGTCGACCATGCACCTCTACCCGGTCGACGGCGCCGCCTCCCGGGTCGGCTCCTTCGACACGGCGTGGGCCTACCGCGACGCCGTCTGGTCCGGGGTCTTCGCGGGCATCGACCCGGACCCGGACAACGCCGAACTCATCAAGCAGTGGTGCACGGACTACCGCGAGGAGCTGCACCCGTACTCGATGGGCGGCGCGTACGTGAACTTCATCGGGCCCGGTGAGGGCCAGGAGCGGGTCAGGGCCACCTACCGCGACCACTACGACCGGCTCGCGGCGGTGAAGCGGACCTACGACCCGCACAACCTCTTCCACGCCAACCAGAACATCGAGCCGGCGCACTGGCCCCAGGGCGACGCCTAGGGCCCGTCGGGCAGGCTCTAGAACGTACCGAGCTTGATGATCGACAGCAGGGCGATCAGCTGGATCGCCGACGCTCCCAGGGCCTTGGGCCACGGCAGGTCGTGCGACTTCTTGACCATCAGCGTGAAGAGCACGCCGGCCCCGACCCAGGTCGCCCAGCCCAGCAGCTGCACGAACGGCGCGTCGCCGCCCGCGAACATCGCGACGACCAGTCGCGGCGCGTCCGTGAGCGACATGATCAGCATGGAGAGGCCGACCGTGGGCTGCCAGGCGCCGTCGCCGCCGAGCTGGCGGGCGAGGGTGTGGGTGACCACGCCCAGGATGAACGCGCTGAGGACGATCGCGATCGACGTCGTCAGGACGATGGGCACCGCGTTCGAAAGGGTGGCGTTTATGACGTCCGCGCGGGCGCCGTCGAAGCCGAAGACCGCCAGCAGGCCGTAGAGGAACGACACGATGAGGGCGGGGCCCCACATCGTGTAGTCGCGCATCTGCAGGAAGGTCTGGTTCGGGCGCATGACGACGCCGGTCAGCAGTTCCTTCCAGTGCAGCCGCGGGCCCACCGGGGGCGCGGTCGTCTGGCCCGCGCGGTACGTGCCGCCCGGGTTGTACGGGTCCTCGCCCACGGAGAACGCCGTGGTGTGACCCGGCTGGTTCGCCGCGTACGGGTCCTGGCCCTGGCCCTGACCGTGATGGTCGTGGTCGCCGAAGTACTCCGGCTCACCGTGCCCGTTCGTCTGGGGCCACTGCTGCGGCCCGTTGCCACCGCCACCGCCGCCATTGCCGTACCGCTGCTGATGCTGCTGCGGGTACGGCTGAGGCGCGGGGGGATAGCCGTACGACGGGCCGCCCTGGGGGGCCTGCTGTCCGTAAGGCTGCTGCCGCGCCTGTTGTTGCGGGTGCGCCTGCTGCGTGCGGTTGTCCCGGCCGCGTCCGATCCTGAATCCAGCCACGTAATCGAACGTACCTGGTCCTTCACAGTGACGTGCCGGGCCCGGGGCAACGGGCCCGGCTTTGCTGCCGAGCTGTGACATCCCCTAAGGGACTTCCCAGGGGACCTTCATGGGTCCTTCGGGGATATTTTCGGGGACTTTTCAGCGGCTGCTCAGGGTTTGGCCGTACGCGAGTCCGCCGGACACGGCCGGGAGGCCGAGCCTGGTGGGTGTGACCGTGTAGGAGCCGTCGGCGCTCGCGTGGGGGAGCACCCACACGCCGCCGGACCTCGCGTTCTCGCCGGGGGAGCCGACCGCCGGCAGGCCCGTCGGCCACATCTTCCGGGGCTCGACCTCGACACCCGCCCGGCCCAGCTCACCACGCGC
>NZ_JAPWHT010000619.1:0-4806 GCF_027270795.1 Streptomyces sp. ActVer | reverse complement strand
TGGTGTTCGCGGTACGCCGCCGCCGCGCGACGGACGCCACCCAGGCCTGACCGAACCGACGGCAACCGGCCGCCACCCCTGCCGTCAGGGGGCGGCGGCCGGATGCGTACACACCACTCCTGCAGTGCTTGAATGCCCGCGTGACTGATTACGACGTGCTGCGGGTCTTCTGCGGACCGCGCGGTGAGTACGGCAACGAACTCGGGGTCGTGCGGGACGGTTCCGTACTGCCGGAGCGGGACGAACGGCAGGCGTTCGCGGCCAAACTAGGGTTCAGCGAGACGGTGTTCGTGGACGACCCCGAGCGCGGGGTCATCGACATCTACACACCCAGTGTGCGGCTGCCCTTCGCCGGATACCCCTGTGTCGGCGCGGCCTGGCTGCTGGACGTACCCGAACTCGTCACGCCCGCGGGCGTGGTGGGCACCCGTCTCGACGGCGAGTTCAGCTGGATCGAGGCCCGCCCGGAGTGGCCGGAGCCGCGCACACTCCGCCGGTACGGCACGGCGGCCGAGGTCGACGCGCTGGAGGTGCCCCCACCAGGGGAGTGGCTCTACGCCTGGGCCTGGGAGGACGAGGCGGCCGGCCGCATCCGCGCCCGAGGCTTCCCCGGCCGCGGCGACGGCGTACACGAGGACGAGGCCACCGGCGCCGCAGCCCTCCAACTGACAGCCCAACTGGGCCGTGCCCTGAACATCGTCCAGGGCACAGGCTCCCAACTCCTCACAGCACCACAGCCGGAGGGCTGGGTGGAATTGGGCGGCAGGGTGTTCTTGGAGCGCTGAGCAGCCTCGACGCCTCCCGGCGGCCCCGCGCCCCATCAGCGAGACATGCCCGCACGTTTGATGCGGGCCGCCCCCTGGCTTTTAGGGGCGCGGGGAACTGCGCGACAAGCCCTCACTCACCCGCACCCAAAACTCAACCAACCCAGCGGAGCGCTCACGCACTGATGCGGAACTCTTCCCCCAAAGCAACAAAGACCGCGATGTTGAGCGCGAACGCCCGCTTGCACTCGGCAATGATCCGCTGCTTCTCCAGATCATCCGCAAGCACACCGTCGAGCAGTTCGCGATACGCCCGCTTGAACGCGGCAGGGTTCCCGATGTCCTCGAACACATAGAACCGCACCCCGTCCCCCTTGCGGGCGAAGCCCCACGTCTGCTCCGCCTTGCTCCGCAGGACCTGGCCACCGGAGAGGTCGCCGAGGTAACGGGTGTAGTGATGCGCCACGTACCCGCCGGGCCACGTACGTGCACACTCGGTGATCCGCGCCGTGTACTCCTCGGTCGCGGGCAGCGCCGTGACGCTCTCGCGCCAGTCCGGGCCCCGCAGATGCGCGAGGTCCCGCTCCAGTGCGGCCACGCGCACCAGCTCGGGGCGCAGGAACGGCCCCGCCACGGGATCGCCGGCCAGCTCGCGCCCGCCTTCCTCCAGCGCCCGGTAGACGAACCACAGCTGCTCGGTGTACCGCGTGTACGCGTCCACGCCCAGCCTGCCGCCCAGCAACTCGCTCATGAACGTCGAGTCGTGCGCCTGCCCGTGCTGCTCGTGCGACGCGGTGCGGATGAGCGTCGAGAACGGTGTGCTCGACGAGTTCATGAAGACCTCCGGGGCCGAAGGGGGACGAGAGCCGGGCCCATCTTGTATGGTTAGGCTTACCTAAGTCAATGGGTTTCCCGACGCCCTGTCGGTAAAACCGTACCCCGAATCTCCATCCGGTCCACATGAAAAAGCCGCCCCTCTGTTCGAGTGGGCGGCTTGGTGCGGAAATGGGCGGTTACGGCAGGGTGAGCACCTCGGCCCCGCTGTCCGTGACGACCAGGGTGTGCTCGAACTGAGCGGTCCGCCTCCGGTCCTTCGTCACGACGGTCCACCCGTCGTCCCACATGTCGTACTCGTGCGTGCCCAGCGTCAGCATCGGCTCGATCGTGAACGTCATCCCCGGCTGGATCAGCGTCGTCGCGTGCGGGCTGTCGTAGTGCGGGATGATCAGCCCCGAGTGGAACGACGAGTTGATGCCGTGCCCGGTGAAGTCCCGCACGACCCCGTACCCGAAGCGCTTCGCGTACGACTCGATGACCCGGCCGATGATGTTGATCTGCCGGCCGGGCTTGACGGCCTTGATGGCACGGTCGAGGGACTCACGGGTCCGCTCGACGAGCAGCCGCGACTCCTCGTCCACGTCGCCGACGAGGTACGTGGCGTTGTTGTCGCCGTGCACACCGCCGATGTACGCCGTCACGTCGAGGTTGATGATGTCGCCGTCCCGCAGGACAGTGGAGTCCGGGATGCCGTGACAGATGACCTCGTTCACGGAGGTGCACAGCGACTTCGGGAAGCCGCGGTAACCGAGCGTGGACGGGTAGGCGCCGTGGTCGCACATGTAGTCGTGGGCGACCCGGTCCAGCTCGTCCGTGGTGACGCCGGGCGCGATCAGCTTCGCGGCCTCGGCCATCGCCCGGGCGGCGATCCGCCCCGCGACACGCATCGCCTCGACCGTCTCCGGGGTCTGGACCTCCCCTCCGGTGTACGGCGTGGGGGCGGGCTTGCCCACGTACTCGGGACGCCTGATGTTTCCCGGCACGGGACGGGTGGGAGAAAGCTCCCCTGGTACGAGCAGCGACTGGCCAGACATGCCAGCGAGTCTAACCAGCGGGTGGTGGGGGACGATGTCCCTGGCGAAAGGAGCCCCAGCCATGGCCCTGTTCAAGAAGCGGACCGTCGGGAAGCCGGGCGAGTGGTACTACTGCCTGGAGCACAAGAAGGTCGAAGAGGGTCCCGACTGCCCGGGCAAGGACCGCTTCGGCCCGTACGCGTCGCGCGGCGAGGCGGAGCAGGCGATGGAGATCGCCCGCGAGCGCAATCTCGAATGGGAGACGGACCCCCGCTGGCACGACTCCGCTGCGCGGGGCCCGGAAGACGACTGACGGCTCCGCCGGAGGGGTCGTCATGAACCCGCGGGTCCGTCGTGGCCGATCGCGCAGTTCCCCGCGCCCCTGGCTTTTAGGGGCGCGGGGAACTGCGCGACCAGCCCCCACCGGCCCGCAGCCTAAGAACCGGCCGCAACCTTCCCCCTCGCTTCCTTCAACCGCACCGCATGCTCGTTCGTCCGCACGTCGTACGTCATGAGCTTCGGGAGGCACAGAGCCAGCGCCCCCACCGCGGCCACGCACAGCACACCCCCGGCCCACACGGACCCCCGCACACCGATCCACGCGGCCATGCCACCGGCCCGTACCTGGCCGAGCTGGGGTCCCACGGAGTAGGACAGCAGCTCGATCCCCGCCAGCCGCCCCCGCAGCTCGTCCGGAATGGTCTGGTTCCACATCGCCGCGCGGAAGATCCCGCTGACCATGTCGAAACACCCGCCCAGCGCGAGGAACAGCAGGACCAGCCACACATCGTGAACGACCCCGGCGGCCACCATCGCGAGCCCCCAGAACGCCGCCGCCAGCACCACCATCCGCCCATGCCGATGAACCCGGGACGTCCACCCGCTCGTCAGGCTCACCAGCAGAGCCCCGGCGGGCAGGGCCGCGTACATCAGGCCCAGCGACCACTCGGCGTCCAGCTCGTCCGCGAGGAAGGGGAGCACGGCCAGCGGGAACGCGAAGAACATTGCGGCCAGGTCGATGGCGTACGTCCCCAGCAGTTCCTTGCGGCTCCACGCGTACCGGGCGCCCTCCAGGATCGACCGCAGTGACGGCTTCGCGGCCTCGTGGGCGGCGGGCGACGAGGCGAGGCCGACCGCAAGCACGACCGACACCACGAAGGTCGCGAGGTCCGCGGCATAGGCCCAGCCGAGCCCGGCGTACGCCACGACGAGCCCAGCGACCGCCGGACCCGCGACCCCGCCGACCGTCCACCGCAACGAGTTGAGCGCGGCCGCCGCCGGCAGGTGCTCGTGGCGCACGATGCGCGGCGTGAGCGCGTCCAGGGCGGGCCGCTGGACGGCGACGAGCGAGGAGGAGAGCGCGGCGACGGCGTACAACGGCCACACCAGGGGATCCGGCAGCAGCGCGTTGACCAGCAGCACGCCGCTCAGCAGCCCCTGCCCCACCTCCGTCCAGAGGATCAGCTTCCGCTTGTCCAGGGCATCGGCGAGCGCCCCGCCGTACAGCCCGAACACGATCAGCGGGACGAGTTCCACCGCGCCGATCGCGCCGACGGCCACCACGGAACCGGTCAGTTCCTTCATCTGCACGGGCAGCGCGACGAAGGTCAGGAAGCTGCCGAAGTTGGTGACGAGCCCGGCCACCCACAGCCGCCGGAAGTCGGCGGAGGTCCGCCACGGCGCCAGATCGGGCAGCAGCGCGCACAGGCGCGAGGGGGCCCGTCCGGGGGCGGATTCGGGGGCGTCGCAATCGGATTCCGTCACGAGGTGCCATGGTCCGGCTCGGCCCCCGACGAGGACAACCGCTTTTCCGACCGCGGACGACCTTCGGCCCACCGACGAGCAGGTCCCCCGCACGGTGGCACCGGTGCGTACGCCGGCGGCCCGGCACCGGTGCCTACGTCAGAGGCGCGGCACCGGCGCGTACGTCACCAGCGGGCCGGCGGTGGGGACGTCAGCTGGTCCGCCAGCCGCGACAGCCGGTCCCGCAGCCGCCGTCTGCCCCGCGGGGAGGGCAGCGAGTTCTCCCCGGCCGCCGCGCTCACCAGGTGCTGCACGGTGTCCAGGTCGAGGTCCGGCTCCGACGGCACGGCGAGCGCCTCGTGCGCCATCGCGTGCAGTTCACGGTCGCCGCAGTCCAGTGCCAGGACCGTCGCCCCGGCCCGGCGCGCGTCGTGGACCCGTTCCAGGAG
>NZ_JAPWHT010000618.1:0-4809 GCF_027270795.1 Streptomyces sp. ActVer | reverse complement strand
GAGCGCCCGGACGGGACACGGAATCCGCTGCAGACGGTGCCGCTGACGGAGAAGATCCAGGCCGAGCGGTTCGACGCGGTGTTCGGCGGCGGACGCCGGGACGAGGAGAAGGCCCGCGCCAAGGAGCGGGTGTTCTCGCTGCGCGACGAGTTCTCCCAGTGGGACCCGCGCCGCCAGCGCCCCGAGCTGTGGAACCTCTACAACGGACGGCACGCGCCCGGCGAGCACGTCCGCGTCTTCCCGCTGTCCAACTGGACCGAGCTGGACGTCTGGCAGTACATCGCCCGCGAGGGCATCGAACTCCCCGAGATCTACTTCGCGCACGAGCGCGAGGTCTTCCAGCGCGCCGGCATGTGGCTCACCGCGGGCGAATGGGGCGGCCCGAAGGAGAGCGAGAGCGTCGAGACCCGTCTCGTCCGCTACCGGACCGTCGGTGACATGTCCTGCACGGGTGCCGTCGACTCGGACGCCACCACGCTGGACGCCGTGATCACCGAGATCGCCGCCTCCCGGCTCACCGAGCGGGGCGCCACCCGCGCCGACGACAAGATGTCCGAGGCCGCGATGGAAGACCGCAAGCGCGAGGGGTACTTCTAACCATGACCAGCACCACCGAACCCACCGTGCCGCTGTCGGTCGAGCAGCTCTCCGCCACGACCCTGCTGCGCTTCGCCACCGCCGGGTCCGTCGACGACGGCAAGTCCACCCTTGTCGGCCGCCTGCTGCACGACTCCAAGTCGGTCCTCACCGACCAGCTGGAGGCCGTGGAGCACGCCTCGCGCAACCGCGGCCAGGACACACCCGACCTCGCACTGCTCACCGACGGCCTGCGGGCCGAGCGCGAGCAGGGCATCACCATCGACGTGGCGTACCGCTACTTCGCCACGGCCCGGCGCCGGTTCATCCTCGCCGACACGCCCGGACACGTGCAGTACACCCGCAACATGGTGACGGGTGCCTCCACGGCCGAACTGACGGTGGTCCTCGTGGACGCCCGCAACGGCGTCGTCGAGCAGACCCGGCGCCACGCGGCGATCGCCGCGCTGCTGCGCGTCCCGCACGTCGTGCTGGCGGTCAACAAGATGGACCTCGTCGCGTACAAGGAGTCCGCCTTCGCGGCGATCGCCGAGGAGTTCACGGCGTACGCCTCCGAGCTGGGCGTTCCCGAGATCACCGCGATCCCGATCTCGGCGCTCGCCGGTGACAACGTGGTGGACCCGTCCGCGAACATGGACTGGTACGGCGGCCCGACCTTCCTTGAGCACCTGGAGACGGTCCCGGTCAGCCACGACCTCACGACCTGCCACGCGCGTCTGCCCGTGCAGTACGTGATCCGTCCGCAGACCGCCGAACACCCGGACTACCGGGGGTACGCGGGCCAGATCGCAGCCGGCGCCTTCCGTGTCGGCGAGTCGGTCACCGTACTGCCCTCCGGCCGTACGTCGCGGATCTCCGCGATCGACCTGCTCGGCGCACCGGTCGACGTGGCCTGGACGACGCAGTCGGTGACCGTCCTCCTGGAGGACGACGTCGACATCTCGCGCGGCGACCTGCTCGTGCCGACCAAGGACGCACCCGCGACCACGCAGGACATCGAGGCGACCGTCTGCCACGTCGCCGACGCGCCGCTGACCATCGGCCACCGCGTGCTGCTCAAGCACGGCACCCGCACGGTCAAGGCGCTCGTCAAGGACATCCCGTCCCGGCTGACGCTCGACGACCTGTCGCTGCATCCGCACCCGGGCCACCTGGACGCCAACGACATCGGCCGCGTCAAGATCCGTACGGCCGAGCCGCTGCCCGTCGACTCGTACGCCGACTCCCGGCGCACCGGTTCGTTCATCCTGATCGACCCGTCCGACGGCACCACGCTCACCGCGGGCATGGTCGGCGAGTCCTTCGCCTCCCCGGAGCCGGTCAAGGCCGAGGCGGACGACGACGGTTGGGACTTCTGACATGACTTCCCACGACTTCCACTCCACCGACTTCTACTCCACGTTCGCGAAGGAGGGCGGCCGCGTCGGCAGCGGCGCGCTGGGCAGCGGGCAGGGCGGGGTGGCGCGATGTGCGGCGAGGTGACGGCCCCCGTGGGGCCTGAGCACGCGCACTGTCTGTGCGTCATCGCTCCCCACCGCCTGCGAAAGCGAAGACCAGCCGACCTCCCGGCCACGACCTGAGAGACGTGACCGCCGGGCCGACGAGAGGAACACCTCCCGTGCCTGCCACCCGAAGGAAGCTGCGCCGCGGCCTCGCCGCCGCGGCCGCTCTGCCCCTTCTCGCGCTCGCCGCAACCGCCTGTGGCTACGGGTCCGAGGCCAAGGACGGCGACACGTCGAAGGTCGCCGCCGTGGGCAAGAAGGTCGACGGGCTCGACTCCGTGCGGATCGGCTACTTCCCGAACCTGACGCATGCCACGGCGCTCGTGGGCGATCAGGAGGGGCTGCTGCAGAAGGAACTGGGCGGCACGAAGGTCTCGTACTCGCAGTTCAACGCGGGGCCCGCGGAGATCGAGGCGCTCAACTCGGGTTCGATCGACATCGGCTGGATCGGCCCCTCCCCCGCGATCAACGGTTACAGCACGACCGACGGCAAGGGCCTGCGGATCATCGGCGGTTCCGCGTCCGGCGGTGTGAAGCTCGTGGTCAACCCGGACAAAGTCAAGTCCCTGAAGGACGTCAAGGGCAAGAAGATCGCGACCCCGCAGCTGGGCAACACCCAGGACGTGGCGTTCCTGAACTGGATCGCCGAGCAGGGCTGGAAGGTCGACGCGCAGAGCGGCAAGGGTGATGTGTCGGTGGTGCGCACCGACAACAAGATCACCCCGGATGCCTACAAGTCGGGTTCCATCGACGGCGCGTGGGTGCCCGAGCCGACCGCGTCCAAGCTGGTCGCCGAGGGCGGCAAGGTGCTCCTGGACGAGGCCGACCTGTGGCCGGACAAGAAGTTCGTGATCACCAACATCATCGTGTCGCAGAAGTTCCTCAAGGAGCACCCGGATGTGGTGCAGGCGGTGCTGCGCGGCTCGGTGAAGACCAACACGTGGATCAACGCCAACCCGGACAAGGCGAAGGCGGCCGCGAACACCAAGCTGCAGGAGCTGTCCGGCAAGCCGCTGCCGGCCGACGTGCTGGACCCGGCGTGGAAGTCGATCCAGTTCACCGACGACCCGCTGGCCTCGACCCTGAACACCGAGGCCGACCACGCGGTCAAGGCGGGTCTGCTCAAGCAGCCGAAGCTGGACGGCATCTACGACCTGAAGCCGTTGAACAAGGTCCTCAAGGCCGAGGGCAAGAGCCCGGTCGACGACGCCGGACTCGGCGTCAAGTAACCCCCCGCACAAGCCCGGACACCCGCCCCTTTTATCCGCATGAGTTCCCAGGAGGTGACGACCATGGCAACCGCCCTCGCCAAGGCCGCCGACACCGGCACGTCGGTGGAGTACGCCGCGCGGATCGAGCACGTCTCGAAGTCCTTCACCACCCCCGCCGGCCGCCAGCTCGTCCTGGACGACATCACCCTCGATGTCGCACCCGGCGAGTTCGTCACCCTCCTGGGAGCCTCCGGCTGCGGCAAGTCCACCCTGCTCAACCTCGTCGCCGGCCTCGACCAGCCCACGGCGGGCGGCATCAGCACCGACGGCCGCCCCGCCCTGATGTTCCAGGAACACGCCCTGTTCCCCTGGCTGACCGCGGGCAAGAACATCGAACTCGCCCTGAAACTACGGGGCGTGGCGAAGGCCGAGCGGCGCACCAAGGCGGAGGAGCTGCTGGCCCTGGTCCGGCTGGAGGGCGCCTACGGCAAGCGGGTGCACGAGCTGTCCGGCGGAATGCGCCAGCGCGTCGCGCTCGCCCGCGCGCTCGCCCAGGACAGCAAACTCCTCCTGATGGACGAGCCGTTCGCCGCCCTGGACGCCATCACCCGAGACGTGCTGCACGACGAACTGACCCGCATCTGGCGCGAGACCAGCGTGTCGGTGCTCTTCGTCACCCACAACGTCCGCGAGGCCGTCCGCCTCGCCGAACGCGTGGTCCTCCTGTCCTCCCGCCCGGGCCGTATCGCCCACGAATGGACGGTCGACATCCCGCAGCCACGCCGTATCGAGGACTCCGCCGTCGCGGAACTGTCCGTCGAGATCACCGAACAACTGCGTGGGGAGATCCGCCGCCATGGCCAGCACTGACACCGGGGTCGACATCAAGAAGGACGGCTCCCCGGCCGCCGGGGAGTCCCAGGACCCGCACGATCTGGCGGGACTGGAGGCCGGCCTCGACGCACTGGATTCGGTGCGGGTCGACCGTACGCCGGTGCGCGAGACCCTGATAGGCAAGGTGTTGCCACCCGTTGTCGCGGTGGCACTGGTGCTGGTTGTCTGGCAGGTCCTGGTCTGGGCGAAGGTCACCGACAGCTACAAGCTGCCCGCGCCGTCCGCGGTGTGGAGCGAACTGACCGACGCCTGGCGGCAGGGCACCCTGCTGGAGTACATCTGGACCAGCGTCTCGCGCGGCCTGCTCGGCTTCGCCATGGCCCTCGCGATCGGCACCCCGCTGGGGCTGCTGGTCGCCCGCGTGAAGTTCGTCCGCGGGCCATCGGCCCGATCCTCTCCGGGCTCCAGTCGCTGCCGTCCGTGGCCTGGGTGCCGCCCGCCGTGCTCTGGCTGGGCCTCAACAACTCGATGATGTACGCCGTGATCCTGCTCGGCGCGGTCCCCTCGATCGCCAACGGACTGGTCTCCGGCGTCGACCAGGTACCCCCGCTCTACCTGCGGGCCGGCCGCACCCTCGGCGCCACCGGGCTGCGCGGCACCTGGCA
>NZ_JAPWHT010000617.1:0-4886 GCF_027270795.1 Streptomyces sp. ActVer | reverse complement strand
GCCCACGCGCCGGGCGCGGCCGGGTCGGTGCCCTCGTCCGTGGGCGCGGCCGTTATCGGCGGCGGTACGTAGCCGTGGCCGGGCGCGGCGAGCGGCGAGTCCGCCAGGAGGGCGTCGATGCCCCCTTCGGGGAGCTTGACGAAGGCGGTGGCGCCGTCGTCGTAGTCGCCCTGGGGCAGCGGGTCCCAGCGGCTGCCCGACCGGGGGCCGCTCTCTCCGTGCTGGTCGTCGGTCACGAAAGTGCCCTCCCCAGTGCTCGTCGGGCCAGCGCGGCGACGGTGCGCCGCAGGTGCAGTACGGCGGGTGGCAGTTGCTGGGCGGAGCCGTCCTCGGCGGGTGCGGGGTCCGGGATGCAGGCCGCGGCGACGTACTCCCCGAAGGCGTTCAGCGCCTCGGGCACGATCGCGCGGTTGTTGTCCCAGTCGATCAGCGAGGCGACCCACTGCTCGGCGTCCAGGGGCCGCAGCGGCATCGGCGCTATGGCGCCCACGGCGCACCGCACTCCGCGCCTGGCGGGGTCGAGGACGAGCGCGACGGACGCGATGGCGCGCCCGGGACCGGTCCGTCCGGTCGCCTTCAGGAAGACCTGTGGGGCGTGCAGCAGCGGCACGCGCACGTACCCGATGAGTTCGCCGCCGCGGAGCATCTCCATGCCCGCGAGCAGGTGGGAGACGGGGATCTCACGGCGGGCGCCGCCGGGGCCCGCGACGATGAGCGTCGCCTCCAGCGCGGCGAGCACGGGAAGCGCGTCCCCCGTGGGGGACGCCGAGGCGATGTTGCCGCCGAGGGTGCCCGCGTTGCGGATCTGCGGCGGTCCCGCGGCTCTCGCGGCGGCCGCGAGGGCGGGGATGAGGGCGGCGAAGTCGGGGCGTCCCATGCGGGCGTGCGTGAGGCCCGCGCCGAGGAGCGCGTGGCCGTCCTGGTACTGCCAGCCGCGGATCTCGCTGATCCGGCCGAGGCCGACGAGTGCGGCGGGCCGCAGTTGCCCGGAGTTGACGGAGGCCATGAGGTCGGTGCCGCCGGCCACGGGAACGGCCGCGGGCATGGCTGCGAGAGCCGCCACGGCCTCGTCCAGCGAGGCGGGCAGCGTCACGGCCTGCGCCGCCTGCGGTGCGTGCGTGGTCAAACCGGCTGCCCCTTCCCGCTGCCCCACCTGGTCCCACCTGTGTTGCCGTACGGTACGTGCTGACAGGGCGGACGTGGCAACTCTGGCACATCTTCCCCGCCCCTCGGCGCGGGGGTCCGCTAGGAGGCATTCCTACCGCCACCAGCGGATCGTCCGTTTTCGCACCACATCGCCCGTCAGCGCGAATTGGCAGCCTTCGGCGCCTCTTGGGGGCCTTTCTCCTTGT
This sequence comes from Streptomyces sp. ActVer, assembly GCF_027270795.1. Taxonomy (NCBI): domain Bacteria; kingdom Bacillati; phylum Actinomycetota; class Actinomycetes; order Kitasatosporales; family Streptomycetaceae; genus Streptomyces; species Streptomyces sp. ActVer. The sequence goes on along the minus strand of NZ_JAPWHT010000617.1, from coordinate 3,534 downwards.
GGGCCACCGTCCCAGGGCAACCGCTTCGGACAACACCCCTTGGGAGGCACCTCACACGTTCGGGGGCGCTCCCTCGATCGGGCGTCCGAGCACTCCGGGACGCCGCTGCCACGGCAACGGCCCGGTGGGGGGCCGGTAGGAGACTCCGAGGGCGTCAAGTCGCCCGTAGTGGGCGGTCATCCGCCGCTCGAAGTCGGCGAAGTCGCGCTCCGCGGGGTCGGGCAGTGCACTCCAGGCGACCTCGGCGAAGGCCGCGAGCCGGGGAAACGCCTGGTAGTCGACGCGTGTGCGGTCCTCCATGACCTCGGTCCACAGGTTGGCCTGGGTGCCCAGGACGTGCCGCGCCTGATCGGAGGTCAACTCCGGTGGAACGGGCTCGAAGCGGTAGACGTCCTCAAGGGTGCGTACGAAGCCGATCGGTACGGGCTCGTCGGGGCCACCGTGCTGACGGTGGTCCAAGTAGACCTGCTGCTCGGGGCACATGACGACGTCGTGGCCCGCCCGCGCGGCCGTGATGCCTCCCCGGTAGCCGCGCCACGAGGACACGGCGGCGCCGGGGGCGAGGCCGCCCTCCAGGATCTCGTCCCAGCCGATCAGCCGACGCCCGCGCGCGGCCAGCCAGTTGTCGAAGTGCCGGATGAACCACGACTGGAGTTCGTCCACGTCCGCGAGCCCGAGGTCCACGATCCGCGCCTTGGCGGTCGGTGAGGCCTCCCACTGGTCCTTGGCGCACTCGTCGCCGCCGATGTGGACGAACTCCGAGAAGCCGACGGCGTCCGCGGGGAACAGGTCGAGGACCTCCTCGAAGACGCCCTCGTAGAAGCGAAGGACGTTGTCAGTGGGGGCGAGTACGTTTTTTGAGACGCCCCAGGTGTCCCAGACGGAGAGGGAGGTCGTGTCGATGACGTCGGTGTTGCCGAGTTCCGGATATGCGGCGATGGCGGCCTGCGAGTGCCCCGGGATGTCGATCTCGGGGACGACGGCGATATGCCGCTCGGTGGCGTAGGCGATGATCTCGCGGATGTCGTCCTGGGTGTAGAAGCCCCCGTGCGGCTTCTCCTCCCAGAGGGGCGAGGCGCGATGGCCGAATTTGGTGCGCGCCCGCCACGATCCGGTCTCCGTGAGCTTCGGGTACCGCTTGATCTCGATGCGCCAGCCCTGGTCGTCCGTGAGGTGGAAGTGGAAGACGTTGAGCTTGTGAGCCGCCATCAGGTCGAGATAGCGCAGGACACCGTCCTTGGGCATGAAGTGCCGTGAGACGTCGAGCATGAGGCCACGCCAGGCGAATCGCGGGGCGTCCTTGACCTCGGTTTCCGGCAACGCCCAGCCGGTGCGCCTCAGAGGGGCGCGCCGGAAGGCGTCGGGGCCCAGCAGCTGCCGCAGCGTCTGGGCGCCCCAGAACACCCCGGCCGGGCCGCCGCCGGTGACGAGGGCCCGCCGGTCGCGGACGGTGATCCGGTAGCCCTCGGGCGGCAGTTGCGGGTCGAGGCGCAGTTCGACGGAGTTCTCCGCCGCGTGCCCGGGCGGCCCGGGTTCGCCTTCGCGCAGGGGAAGCCCGGTGGCGGCGACGAGTACCGCGCGCAGCCAGCGTGCCGTGCCGTCGGTCTCCGGCCCCGCCGTGAGGGTCGTCTCCTCGTCGAGCGGGAAAAGGCCGCCGCCCGACGCCGACGCGGAGAGCGGCCCGGGAATCAGTTCCGAGGCGGTCATGTCTCAGTCCTTCACCGCGCCGCCCAGTCCGGAGACCAGCCGCCGCTGTACGAGTACGAAGAAGATCAGTACCGGAATGGTCATCACCGTGGACGCGGCCATCACACCGCCCCAGTCGGGGTCGTCGGGCTTGTAGAAGACAAGGAGTGCCATCGGCAGTGTGGACTGCGAAGTGTCGCTGATGATGAAGGACTTGGCGAAGAGGAAGTCGTTCCACGCGGAGATGAACGAGAACACGCTGGTGGCGACGAGCCCGGGAAAGACCAGCGGGAAAAGGATCTGCCACAGGAACCGCGTCCGGCTCGCCCCGTCGATGTAGGCGGCCTCCTCCAGCGCCTCGGGGACGGCCTTCACAAAGCCCCGCAGCATCCAGATCGCGAAGGGCAGCGAGAAGGCGATGTGCGGCAGGATCAGCGCGCCCAGCGTGTTGAGCTGCCCGAAGTCCCGCATCTGGAAGAAGAGGGGGATCGTCAGCGCCTCGACGGGCACCATCTGCGCGATCAGGAACATGATGAGCAGGGTGGTGCGGAATCGGAAGCGGAATCGGGTCACGGCGGTCGCCGCGAGAAACGCGATGAGCGCCGAGACGGCGACCACGGTGACCGCCACGATGAGGCTGTTGAGGAAGTACCGGCCGAATTCCTGCTGCCCGAAGACGCGTCGGAAGGAATCGAGTGTCGGATCCAGCGTCCACGGCCGCGGCTCGGTCGACTCGATCTCCCCGGCGGGCTTGAAGGCGCTGAGCGCCATCCAGTAGAGGGGGAATGCGACGACCGCCGCGATCAGCAGTGCGGACGCCTCGGCGGCCAGCCGCCACGGTCGCTGTACGGAACGGCGTGCGAAATCACGTACAAAGCCTTGGGTTTTCACGGGACTTGCGGAACTCACAGCTCCTCCCCCTGCCTTCTGATCAGCCTCAGATATACGAGCGTGACGGCGAGCAGAATCAGCAGCATCACCACTCCGATCGCCGAGCCGAGGCTGTACTGGGAGGACGCGAAGGCCTTCTGGTAGGCGTACACGTTCAGTACGAGGTTCTGGCCGGCGATGCCGCCGCCGCCCGTCATGACGTAGATCTGCGTGAAGACCTTGAAGTCCCAGATGACCGACTGGATGGTGACGACCACGAGGATCGGCCGGAGCATCGGGGCGAGCACCGAGCGCCAGATCCGCCACTGGGAGGCGCCGTCCAGGGAGGCGGCCTCCAGGACCTCGGCCGGTACGGCGCGGATGCCGGCGTACACCGTGACCATCACGAACGGGAAGGAGCACCAGACCACTTCGAGCAGGACGAGGGCGAAGGCGCTGTAACGGCCGTACGTCCAGGAGTGGTCGCCGAGTCCGAGGATCCGGTTGACCGGACCGAAGTCGGGGTCGAAGAGGAGCAGCCACACCGTCGACCCGGTCACCGCGGGTGTCGCCCACGCGCCGAGCGCGGCCAGCATCAGCGCGAGCCGCGGCACGGCACGGACACGTGTCAGGAGGACGGCGAGCGCGCAGCCCACCCCGAGCGTCGACACCACACACGCGCCGGCGAACAGCACGGTGGCCAGCAGGACCTGCCAGAACTGCGGGTCACCGAAGAGGGTCGCGTAGTTCCCGAACCCCTGGAAGGTGGCCGGCTCCCCGCCGCTGACCTGTGCCTGCGTGTACTCCAGGAACGAGATCAGCCCGAGCTGGTAGACGGGGTAGACGAGCAGCCCGCCGATGACGACGAGCGCGGGGGCGAGGTAGAGCCAGGGCGTCCATCCGCCGCGCGCGAGGGGGGACTTGCGGCCCCCGCCGCCACGGCGGCCCGGGCGGGCCGCCGTCCGGACGGGTGCGGGC
>NZ_JAPWHT010000616.1:0-4912 GCF_027270795.1 Streptomyces sp. ActVer | reverse complement strand
CGCCGCCGCGCTGCCGGCCCGCGCCGCCGAGGCCCCCGCCTTCCTGCACGGCGTCGCCTCCGGCGACCCGCTGCCCGACGGCGTCCTGCTGTGGACCCGGGTGACTCCCACGGCCGCGGCGACACCCGGCTCCGGGCTCGGCCCCGACGTCGAGGTCGGCTGGACGGTGGCCACGGACAAGGCGTTCACGAACGTCGTCGCGAAGGGCTCCACCACCGCGACCGCCGCCTCCGACCACACCGTCAAGGCCGACATCCGCGGTCTGAAGCCCGCCACGGCCTACTGGTTCCGCTTCTCCAGCGGTGGCACGGACTCACCGGCCGCCCGCACCCGCACCGCCCCGGCCCATGACGCGGCCGTGACCGGCATGCGCTTCGGCGTGGTGTCCTGCGCCAACTGGGAGGCCGGCTACTTCGCCGCCTACCGGCACCTGGCCGCGCGCGGCGACCTGGACGCCTGGCTGCATCTGGGCGACTACATCTACGAGTACGGCACAGGCGAGTACGGGACGCGTGACACCGTCGTACGCCCGCACGCCCCGACGCACGAGATAGTCAGCCTCGCCGACTACCGCACCCGGCACGGCCGTTACAAGACCGACCCGGACCTTCAGGCCCTGCACGCCGCGGCCCCCGTCATCGCGATCTGGGACGACCACGAGTTCGCCAACGACACCTGGTCGGGCGGTGCCGAGAACCACACCGAGGGCGCGGAGGGCGCCTGGTCCGCACGTCAGTCGGCCGCCAAGCAGGCCTACTTCGAGTGGATGCCGGTGCGGCCCGCGATCGCGGGGACCACCTACCGGCGGCTGCGCTTCGGCAAGCTGGCCGACCTCTCACTGCTCGACCTGCGCTCGTACCGCTCGCAGCAGGTGAAGGTCGGCAACGGCTCGGTGGACGACCCGAACCGTACGCTCACCGGCCGGGCCCAGCTCGACTGGCTGAAGGCTGGCCTGAAGTCCTCCGACACGAGTTGGCGGCTGGTCGGCAACTCCGTCATGATCGCGCCGTTCGCCCTCGGCTCGCTCTCCGCCGAACTCCTGAAACCGCTCGCCGAGCTGCTCGGCCTGCCCAAGGAGGGCCTGGCCCTCAACACCGACCAGTGGGACGGCTACACCGACGACCGCCGCGAACTGCTCACGCATCTGCGGGACAACGCGATCCGCAACACGGTCTTCCTCACCGGCGACATCCACATGGCCTGGGCCAACGACGTGCCGTACAACGCCGGTACGTATCCGCTGTCGGCGTCCGCCGCCACCGAGTTCGTCGTCACGTCGGTGACCTCCGACAACCTCGACGACCTCGTCAAGGTCCCGGAGGGCACGGTCTCCGCCCTCGCCTCACCGCTGATCCGGGCCGCCAACCGGCACGTCCACTGGGTCGACACCGACCGCCACGGCTACGGCGTCCTGGACCTCACCGCCGAGCGGGCGCAGATGGACTACTACGTGCTGTCCAGCCGCACGTCCGCGAACGCGACGGCGTCCTGGGCCCGTTCGTACCGCACGCGCAGCGGCACGCAGAAGGTGGAGCGGGTGTACGCCCCGGTCTGATCCGGCACGGACGGGACGGAGAGTCCGGCACCAATGGGACGGAGTCCGTCGCAGACGGGATGAAGTCCGTCGCCGCCGGACTACAGCCGGACGTCAGCCGGGCTACAGGCTGTCGAGGAAGCCGAGCGCCACCTGCCAGGTGGCCTCGGCGGCCTCCTTGTCGTAGTCCGGCAGACCGGGGTCGGTGTAGAGGTGTCCGGCCCCCGCGTATCTGTACACCTCCACGTCGGCGCCCGCCCTCCCCATCTGGAGATACCAGGCGCTCAGCCAGTCGTCGGGCTCGAAGGCGTCCGGCTCCGCGACGTGCAGCTGGACCGGCAGATCGTCCACCGAGGCGTTCGGCGCGATGTCGGACGTGCCGTGCAGGAGCAGCAGCCCGCGGGCCTTGCTGTCGCCGAGCGCGAGGGTCTGGGCGGTCGCCGCGCCGAGCGAGAACCCCGCGTACACGATCCCCCGGTCCGAGTACGGAGCCGCGGCCAGGATCGCGCGCTTCAGCAGCTCCTCCTTGCCGAGCTCGTCCTTGAAGGCCCTGCCCTCCTCGACGGTCTCGAAGGTGCGCCCGTCGAAGAGATCGGGCGTCCACACCTCGTGTCCCGCCGCGCGCAGCCGGTCCGCCGCGTCGCGCACCGCGGGCCGCAGCCCGTAGGTCGAATGGAAGAGCATGATGTTCATGAGCCCATGGTGCCAGCCGGGACCGACAATGCCCGGGCCGGACCGGACCCGGCCGCCGGACGCGGGCTCGGGCCTGGGCCTGGGCCGCCGGAACAGGGGCGAACAGCGCCCGGTGGACGATGGGGCCGAGACCACATGTTCATGACGGCCCCTGTCCGGTTACGGTCGAGGGCATGGAGAACGTGCTGCGCCCGCTGATCGTCGTCGGCGGCTCGCTCGTACTGACGCTGCTGGTCGGCTGGATCGCCGACCTGCTGCTGAAGCGTGCCGACCAACGCCACCAGGGGGTCCCTCTGTGGGGCCTGCTGCGCCGCTGTCGCCTGCCACTGCAGGTGGTGATGTGCACGGCGCTGCTGAGAGGGTCCTACGACCAGGCCGAGATCGCCGTCGACCACTCCGCCTCGATCGGCCAGATCCTGACGCTGGTCCTCATCGGCTCCACGGCCTGGCTCGTGGTCCGTATCGCGACGGCGATCGTCGACTCGTCGTACTCCCGCTACGCCAACGCCCACCGCGATCCGGCCCGGGTCCGCCGGGTCCGTACGCAGGTGACGCTGATCCAGCGGGTGGTGTCGGCGATCGTCGGTGTGGTCGCGGTCGCCGCGATGCTGCTGACGTTCCCCGCGATGCGCGCGGCCGGCGCCTCCCTGCTCGCCTCGGCCGGCATCCTCGGCATCGTCGCCGGTGTCGCCGCGCAGTCCACGCTCAGCAACATGTTCGCCGGGCTGCAGATCGCCTTCGGCGACATGGTGCGCATCGGCGACACGGTCGTGGTGGACGGCGAGTGGGGCACGGTCGACGAGATCACCCTGACGTTCCTGACCGTCCGCACCTGGGACGAGCGCCGGATCACCATGCCGGTCTCGTACTTCACGTCCCAGCCGTTCGAGAACTGGTCCCGCGGCGGCGTGCAGATGACCGGGACGGTTTTCTTCCACGTGGACCACAGCGCGCCCGTCGAGGAGATGCGCGACAAGCTCCGCGACATCCTCCGCGAGTGCCCCGCCTGGGACGGCCGCGACTACGGCCTCGCCGTCACCGACGCCACCCCCAGCACCATCGAGGTGCGCGCCCTGGTCACCGCGAAGGACGCGGACGACATCTGGACGGTCCGCGTCACCGTCCGCGAACAGATGATCCGCTGGCTGACCGCCCACCACCCCTACGCCCTGCCCCGGGTCAACACGGCCGACGCGATCCTCCCCCCGGGCACCCACCCGAACGGCAACGACGGCCGGCCCCCGCGAACAACACGGGGCCGAGCGGTAGAACCCCCACGAACGGGCCGGGGTTAAAGCCCCGGCAACCGATGAGGCAAGCCCACACAGGGGCGCCCCAAAGGGGCGCGGGGAACGGCGCGTTCAGCCACAACGAACGCACGCCCGCCAACGAACGCGAACCCCCGCTGGAAACCCCCACCTTGTATGCGAGGTTGAAACGGGCGGAGCCGGCGGGAAAGCCCAAAAAAAGATCACCGAAGGCTCCGCACATCCAAATGCCGCAACACCCGATCCACCACCTCAGGATCGGCCCCGGCCTCACTCCGCGCGGCCAACACCTCATGCCGAGCCGCCGACAGCATCTCCCCCTGAATCCGCCGAACCCTCTTGATCCGCCGAACCCGATGCTCGTGCCCCTCCCGCCGCTCGTCCTCCCCCATGTCGGGACTGATCCGGAACCCGATGTCGAACGCCCGCCGCAACAACTGCTCGGACAGCTCGTCCGGCAGTTCCTCGACCTCCTCGATCTCCCGCAGCCGCCGCTTCGCCGCCTTCGCCGCCCGCAGGGCCAGCGCCTTCTCGAACTCCTGCTCCCGATCCGTGTCGGCCCGTACCCCCAGCTTCCGGACCAGCCACGGCAGACTCAGCCCCTGCACCACGAGCGTCGCCATGATCACCCCGAACGCGATGAACACCATCTCGTCCCGGTCGGGAAACGGCGCCCCGCTGTCCGTCTCCAGCGGAATGGCCAGCGCGAGGGCGACGGAGGCCACTCCCCGCATCCCGGCCCACCACATGACGACGGTCTCCCGCCAACTCGTCGGAATGTCCTCGTCGTGGTCCCGCTTCGCGTGCAACCGCTTCGTCAGCCAGGTCGCGGGCAGCAGATACGCCAGCCGTACGAACACGACGACCCCCACGATCGCGGCGGCCCACCCGAGCATCTCCTCCCACCGCCCGGACGCCGTCCTGATCGCGTTGTGCAGTTCGAGCCCGATGAGCCCGAACGCGACCCCGGTGACCAATGTGTCGACGATGTCCCAGAACGTGTGCCCGGCGAGCCGCGTCATGACGTCGTCGGCGTCGTTCGCGTACTCCGCCAGGAACAACGCCGTGGTGAGCACCGCCAGCACCCCGGACCCGCGCAGTTCCTCGGCCAGCACGTACGAGGCGTACGGCACGATCAGGGTCAGCCCGATCTGCAGCGTCGGGTCCCCGAGGTAGTCCAACAGCCGGTTCGTACCCCACCCGAGCCCGAAACCCATCGCCACGGCGACGACGGCGGACAGCAGGAAGTCGAGCGCGGCCCTCGGCAGCGAGAAGGTGCCGCTGACGGCGGCAGCGATGGCCACGTGGTACAGCACGATGGCCGTCACGTCGTTGAACAGCCCCTCGCCCTCCAGGATCGACACCAGCCGGCGCGGCAGCCCGAGCTTGCCCGCGACGGCGGTCGCCGCCACCGGGT
>NZ_JAPWHT010000615.1:0-4922 GCF_027270795.1 Streptomyces sp. ActVer | reverse complement strand
ATCTTCTGTACGGCACGCCCGGGCCCGGGCTTGGCTGTCGCGCTCGGCACCAGGCGCCGCAGCTGCGCAATGGGCACCTTGTGGCCGTCCAGGGTGGTGACGACCGGGTCGCCCGCGGGGCGCGCGGGACCGTTCACGCCGTCGGTGGTGCCGCCGCTGGCCGCGGACCGCACGACGATCCGCCCGGCGGGCGGAAGCACCACGGGGGGCGCCGCCGTGGGGTTGTCCGACGCGGAGTCGTCCCGCGTGAGGTCGTCCGGTGCGGGGTCGACCGACGTGGTGTCGCCCGTCGTGGTGGGTGGCGGTGGCGGGGTGCCGCCGTTGCCCGGCCCGTGTCCGCCGCCGAGGCCGGGGGCATGGCCGCCGGTGCCCGTGCCTTCGTCGTTGCCCGACTCCAGATACAGGTCGGTGGCCGTGTCGGTCCAGGGGCGTGACAGCGTGGCGAGCTTGGCCGCGGCGGGCGCGGTGGTGAGCGTGGAGTCCGGGCCGACGCCGTTGCTGACGTTCTTGGCGTCCAGGAGGGACGTCACCTCCGAGACCAGCTTCGGGCGCGCGGCCGGGGTGTCGACCGGGCCGCTGTCGGTCTTGACGGTGGTCTTCGGGGTGGTCTGCGTGTCGGGTCCGGAGTCCACGGCGGGAGCCGGGCCAAGGGCGTCGGCGAGCGGCAGCAGCACGTTCGCACCGGGGAAGGCGGTGTCGGCGTCGCCGTCCAGCGTCGCGGCGGACGGCGGACCGGTGAGCCGGCGGACCTGGACCGGAGCGTCCGGCCCCTCGCGGGTCAGCTCCACGGCGGCGCGTACCGGACGCCCCGTCCCGTCCGGCGCGACCGCCGGACCGAACACCACGGCCCGGTCGACTCCGGCGCCGTCCAGGAGTGCGGCCGCCTCCGGCGACCCCTCCACCGGCGGCGGCGCCTCCGAGACCACGATCGTCAACGGCTGCGCGTGCGTGGACGAGTGGTCAGTGACCGTCGGGGACGGACCGGCCTTCACGTCGGTCTGGCCGCCGATTTCGGTCGCATCGCTCGTGTCGGCGTACGAGCCGGTGGTGTTCACCTTCGGCGGAGCGGCGGTGATGTCGGACACCGGAAAGGGACCACGTTCGGTGAGGTCCGAAGTGCCGTCGCTGTCGAGCGAGTTGACGGTCGCCGGCGACTGCAGGCCCCGCGGTCCGTCGTCGGTGGCGACCTGCGGGTCGTTGCCGGAGGTCACCTGCGAGTCGCTGTCCGTCGTGATCTGCGGATCGTTGGCGGTCCTGATCTGCCGGTCGTCGTCGGTCGTGTTCGACGCCGTGTCGTCGGTGGTCGTGGTCTGCGAGCCGTCCGGCCGGCCTGTGGCGTCCGGGTTGCGGAACCCCTGGGGCTGCGGGGCCGAGGGGGTCTGGTTGCTTCCACCGGCGGGTACGCCGCTCGGCCGGCCGGTCCCGGTGTTCGAACCCGTTCCCGCGCCCGTCCCCGTACCCTGCGTGGCGGAGTTGCCGGGGGCGGGGGCGGGACCTGCAACTTCGCCGTCCGGCGAATTCTGGGCGGAGTTGTCCGGGGAGACCTCGGTCGAGTTCTCCGGTGATGCCTCGTGCGCGGCGCCGTTCAGGTCGGCGGGGTTGTCGAGCTGGAGGTCCGTGTCGAGGTCCCCCGTCGAGTTGCCGTCGCCATCGACGTTGATGTTGTCGTTGGCGTTTCCGGTGGGACCGGGCACGGAGTTGCCCGTGGAGCCGCCCCCGAACCCGTTCGAGGAGGTCGGGGAGTCCACCGTGACCGGCGTGCCGAAGCTGTCGAGGACGCGACGAATCTCGTCCGTGTCGATCTGGGCGGCGGAGCTGTCCCCGGCGGGGACCACCCGGACCTCGGGCAGCTGAGACAGGTTGCCGTGCAGGCTGTCGCGGACACTGATCTCGGTGCTGCCGGGCGGCTGGGAGCCGCGCAGGGCCGCGAGGTCCTGCAGTGCCTGCTCGCGGATCTCGGGTGTGCCGTTGTAGATCTGCTGCCACAGCTCGTTCTCGGCGGCGGTCACGGGCAGCGGGCCCGGTGAGTACGCCGGCGGGTCCACGGTGCTGTACGGCGGCGGGCCCACGCCGGAGTAGGGCGGCGGCAGGTCGACGCCGGCGAAGTCGCCCGTGCCGGTGAAGTCCCCCGTGCCTGTGGTCTGCCGGGACACGGGCAGGGGCGGCGTACGCGTGGAACCGCTGCCGCCCGTCGAGCCGGAAGACCCCGACGTGTCCGTGCCGCCGGAGCCTTCGGCGTGGTCGGAGCCGTTGCCCGAGCGCGTGGAGTTGTCGGCGTCCCGTGTGTCGGTGTCGGTGTTGCCGCCGGAGACGGTGGGCGGCTGGTTGCGCAACTTCTCGATGGCGTTGCGCAGTTCGGCGCCGCTGTTGATCGCGGTGTCCGAGAGGGTGGCCTCGACCTGGCTGCTGAGGCCCGCACCGACGAAGGTCGACCAGCTGGTGGACCAGTCGCCGTCGAAGGCGCCCTTGATCAGAATCTCGGCGAGCGCCTCACCCCCGCCGGCGGCGAGGAAGTCGGCGGTCCCCTTGAGGCCGTAGTGCCCGGCGAGCGCGCCCGGCCGGTCGGCGTTGTTGCGCAGGATCTGGTCGTTCCGCCACAGGTTGGTGTTGTTCTTGAAGGAGGCGGGGTTGAACCGGAACGTGAACGGGTTGTTGTTCTTGAGGTTGGGGCTGTTCAGGTTCGGGTTGGGGCCCGGACTGTTGCTCGGGGTGTTGTCCCGGTTGGAACCGGGGCCGGGGCCCGGACCCGGACCCGGACCGGGATCCGGCTTCGGGTTCGGGTTCGGGCCGTTGTTCTTGAGGTTGATGTCCGGGGGGTTCTTGAGGTTGGGGTTGTTCTTGAAGTTGAGGTCGGGCCCGTTCTTCAGGAAGTTGTTGTCGTAGCTCTTGACGATGTTCTTCGCAAAGTTGTCGAAGATGCTGGTCAGGAAGCCCGCAGCGGCACCGAACGCGGCCGACTTGAGGATGTCGTTCCAGTCGAAGCCGTCGGGGCGGCGGCCGTTGGGGGCGAAGTTCATCATCGCGAGCCGCACCGCGAACGTGGTGAACGCCTCGGCGAACGCCTCGGTCAGCGAGGGCGCCAGGTGCAGCCGCTGGAGCAGGTGGCTGAGCGTGGTGAGGATCATGAACCGGCTGCGGAGCTTGGCCATCATGATCTGGCTGGCCGAGGCGCCACCGGTGAAGAAGGACATCGCGAGGTAGATGGCGATCTCGATGAGCAGCCGGATGACCTCGGCGATGACCTGCCACTTGGACTCCATGATGTCCATGGAGGTCTTGCGCCGGCCCTCGGCGATCTTGTCGAGCTGCTCGGAGAACTCGCGCAGGTAGTTCTTGCCGCCGTCGTCGATGAGCATGCCCATCGCCTTGGCGTACGACTTGGCGAGGTCGTCGGGCATGACCTCGGCGATGTCGTGGATCGACTTCTCGATCAGCGACGACACCCGGTCGAGCTTGCGGCCGAGGCCAGAGTAGGGTCGCCTGCTCTCGTAGGCCAGGTCCTCGTCGGCGTCGATGAGCTTCTCACCGGTGAGGATGAAGATCATCGCGTTGACCTCGGGCGACGCCATCATGCTCATCGGGGGCCGCCCGAGGGGCCGTTGGAGCAGAACTGATCCGAGCGGACCAGGGCGGAGCGGCATGGATCCGAGCAGTACCGGGGCGGGCGGCACGCGGACGCACCGTACCGGTCCGGGCAGCACGGAGCGGCCGCTCCCGGCATGCGGAAGCGGCCTGCGGTGCGGAGGTCAGCGACGGCCATGCCCGCCCGGGCCGCCGTTGCCGTCCAGCCCATGGGTGTCGATTTCCCTGTTGTTCTGCTCGATGTCCTCGATGTTGGCGTCACGGGTGCTCTTCATCAGCCGGACCTGGCTGACCGTGGCGTCGGTGATGCCCACCAGGGCGTCGCGGATCGACATCATGGTCTCTTTGGTGGTCTGCCGCTCCTTCTGCTCCTGCGGCTTGGCCTTCTCGGCGAACTCGCCCTCCGTGCCGGGCCACCGGACCGTCGGGGCCAGTTCGTCGAAGAACTCCTCCGTCATGCTCCTGGTGAGGGTGCCGATCTCCTCCAGCTGCCCCGCCAGTGCCTCGATGCGCTGCGGATCGACGTAGTACCGCTGTCCCATGGTCAGTCCTCTCCATCCTCGCCCAGCGCGTCCCGCCAGGCCGGGGTGGCCTGGCCGTCGCGTTCCGTGTCCTCGTCATCCTCGCGCAGCACATCTGGGCCGAAGATCCGCTCCCAGTCCAGTTCGAAGCCCTTCAGCTCCGGCACGTTGCTGCTGGGCTCCGTGAAGGGCGCCATCGCCTTCATCACGTGCCGATTCATCTTCGTACGTGCCGCGCTCGCCGCTTCCAGGACGCTGGCCGCCAGCTCCGAGGGCGACATGTCGCGGTACCTGTTCTCCAGGAACTCGATCCCGGTCAGCTCGCCCTGCGGGCCCACCACGGCACGGACCGCGCGGTCGGAGGAGAGCACCGAGAACGACGCCTGGCGCAGCTCGCGCTCGGTGCGCGCGACCGCCTCCTGGGCAGCTTGGAGTTCGGCCATCGCCTTCTCCAGCCGCTTCTCCAGCGGTTCCGTCACGTCCGCTCCGCCCTTCTCCGTCGGTCTCTCCGTACGCCCGGCCGTCGGGCCGTGTGCACGGCCCCCGCCCCGGGGGCCGGCAACTACCCTACTGATCTTGCCTGGTGAGGACTCTGCTGCGGAATCCGGAACGGGGTGGTATTCGTCTCTCGTCTCTCCGTTCCGGAATCCGCTCGGTTCCGCTCCCTCGCCGGAGCCCGGCGCTACCGCCCGATGACGGCCGGGGTGCCGCCCTCCTCGGTGCCCCACACATCGGCGTCCTCCTCCAGGTAGTCGTTGGAGCTGGTGACCCTGCGGCCCGGTTCGGCCTCCTCCTCGGTGGAGTCGGCGCCCGCGCCGC
>NZ_JAPWHT010000614.1:0-4923 GCF_027270795.1 Streptomyces sp. ActVer | reverse complement strand
GCCCCAGCCGGCAGCGCACCGCCGCCCCGCCCCGGAGCACGCCCTCGAACCTGCAACCCGACTCGGCCACCCCGCCGCGCAGTACGACGACCGAGGAGCCGGCCCCTCAGCCGCAGACGACCTCCCCGACGGCCGAGGACACGGTCTCCGACCGCAACGAGGCGCAGCCCGGTCAGACGCCCACGCCCTCTGCCACCGAGCCGAGTTCGCAGCCGCCGCAGACGAGCCCCGCGCCGACCGCGACCTCGCCGTCGCAGATATGCCTGCTCGTGGTGTGTCTCGGCTGACGGCGCCGCGTTCGCCCGGCGAACCGGCCGCTCCCGGCTCCTGTCGACGTAGTCTTCGGCCGTGGCCGAGAGCGAACTGATGCGCCTTCCCGACATGCCGCTGCACGATCCGTTCGTCGTCGCCGACCCGAAGACGCGCGCCTACCACCTCTACACGTCCAACGACCCTTCCGTGTCGGGCGTGGACGGCACCGGCACGATGGTCTACCGCAGCGAGGACCTGCGCGACTGGACGCGTCCCGTCGTGGTCTTCCTGGCCGCCGAGCAGCAGGAACTCTGGGCGACCGACGGCGGATGGGCACCGGAGGTCCACGAATGGGGCGGCAGGTACTACCTGTTCACCACGCTGCACAACCAGGACAGGCCGATTCCGGTTCCTCCGCCCAACCAGTGGGGTGTGCCGTTCCAGATCCCGGCCTGCATGCGCGGCACGATCACGGCCGTTTCCGACTCGCTGCTGGGCCCCTTCACCGTCGTCGACCCGTCACGCCCCACCCCACCCGAAAATCTCATGACCCTCGACGGCACGCTCCACGTCGACCCGTCCGGACAGCCCTGGATGGTGTACGCGCACGAGTGGCTGCAGACCATCGACGGAACCATGGAGGCGATCCGGCTGGCCCCGGACCTGACCCGGACGACCGGCGACCCGGTCCTCCTGTTCAAGGCCTCGGACGCGTCCTGGATCACCGAGCAGATCCCCGGCGGCCTGCCGAACCAGCTCCCGCCCTACGTCACCGACGGTCCCCAGCTCCACCGCACCCCTGACGGGTCCCTGCTCATGCTGTGGTCGACGTACGAGAAGAACGTGGTCGGCCAGGACGGGTCCATCAGCGGCGGCTATGTGCAGACCTACGCCACCTCCGAGTCCGGCAGCATCACAGGGCCGTGGCGGCAGCACCGGCCGCTGGTCCGCGACGACAGCGGTCACGGCATGCTGTTCCACACCTTCGACGGCCGGCTGATGATGGTCCTCCACCGCCCCTTCGAGAACGCACGGGGCAAGCTGTACGAGATGGAACTCAGCGGCCACGAGCTGCGCGTGCTCCGCCGACGCGCCGACCTCGACGGCGGCGGCTGACACCGCCCCGCGATGCGTCACGACACGGCGCGGACCGCGTTCCCGTCACTTCGGCCCACGTCGAGCAGTTCCTCGTAGAAGCCGCCGAACCCGCGCTCCCGGTCGACGATATGGATCTCCAGGATCCATTGGCAGCGGCGCCCGGCCCTGTCGGTGCGCCGCATCGGGGTGTCGTTGCCCGGCGCGATGTACGACTCCACGTCCGCGCCGTCGATCCACTCGTGCGGGAACTCGCCGACCAGGTGTCCGGCGTGCCAGCCGCCCAGCTCCCACCCTGCGTCGGTGGCGAGCCGCTCGACCTCGGCGTACAGCCGCTTGCCGGTGATGTCGGGCTCGCTCCCGAAGAACCGCTGCCCGGCCGCGAAGATCTTCGGCAGATCGTCCTTCAGCCGCCGCTTGACCGGGTCGTCGCCCAGTACGAAGGTGCGCCCGAAGTCGGCCTCGTACTCCTCGAAGATGGGTCCGAAGTCGGCGAACACGATGTCGTCCGCGCCGATTTGACGGTCCGGCGGGTTCTCCCGGTAGGGCTTCAGCGTGTTCGGGCCGGAGCGAACGATCCGCTTGTGCCAGTGGCGGGTCGTGCCGAACAGCTCGTTCGCCAGATCCCGGACCTGGTCGCTGACCGCCCGCTCCCCCTGCCCCGGCGCGACGAGCCGGCGCTCCTCGATCTCCGCGAAGAGCCGCTCGGCCTTCGCCTGAGCGTCCAGCAGTCGCGCCGCGCGCGTGGGTTCGTCGTCCGCCATGCGCCCGACCGTAGGCGGGCGAATCTTCGTCCGGCAACCAAATTCTTCACGCCTACCGCCTCCCGGACGACCGTACCCGGGTGTCCGTCTCGTACAAACGCACATTCCAGGCCTTCCAATCAATGATCCAGCTCATGCAATGAGACAGTAGGCTTTCACCTTGCATTTGCGGCAGTATCATCGGCGCATGCACACCTACCGGATCGGGGACGCCGCCGCCCTGCTCGGTGTCAGCGCCGACACTGTGAGGCGCCTGGTCGACGGTGGGAAACTCGCCGCCGAACGCGACGGGGTGGGCCGCCGGATCATCCCCGGGCCGGTCCTCGCCGCCTATGCCCGGCAGTTGCACCGCACGGACCGGGAGAACGCCGGCTCCTCGGCCCGCAACCGCCTCTCCGGCATCGTCACGGACGTGATCCTCGGAGACGTGTCCGCGCAGGTGGAGATCCAGGCGGGGCCGTTCCGGGTGGTGTCCCTGGTCAGCCGCGAGTCGGCCGAGGAGCTGAAGCTGGAGCCCGGTGTTCCGGCGGTTGCCGTGATCAAGTCGACCAACGTGGTCGTCGAGAGACCGTAGAGGAGTCCCGCGGTGGATTCTTCGTCATGTGACAGAGGGAGTAGATCCGTGATGACTCGTTCCGCGCGCCGGACCCGCCGGACCCTGCAGGTGGCCGGTGCGGGAGCCGCCGCGTTGCTCACCCTGAGCGCCTGCTCCTCCTCCGACGACTCGTCGACGGGTTCCGGCTCCTCCGCGTCGGAGTCCTCGTCCTCTTCGGACAAGCTGTCCGGCACGGTGACCGTGTTCGCCGCGGCCTCCCTGAAGGAGAGCTTCACCGCGCTGGGCAAGGAGTTCGAGCAGGAGCACCCCGGCACGAAGGTGACCTTCAGCTTCGGCGGCAGCGACTCTCTCGCCGCGAGCATCACCGGCGGCGCCCCGGCCGACGTGTTCGCCTCCGCCAGCCCCAAGACGATGGCCATCGTCACGGACAAGGGCGACGCGTCGGGGACGCCCGACACCTTCGTCCGCAATCAGCTCGAAATCGCCACCCTGCCCGGCAACCCGGACGGGATCGCCTCCCTCAAGGACCTCACCAAGTCGGGCCTGAAGGTCGTGCTCTGCGACAGGACCGTGCCGTGCGGCGCCGCCGCCCAGAAGGCCCTGGACGCCAGCAAGCTGAAGCTCACACCGGTCTCGTACGAGCAGGACGTCAAGGCCGCCCTGACCAAGGTCGAGCTCAAGGAGGCCGACGCGGCCGTCGTCTACAAGACCGATGTGAACGCCGCCGGTGACAAGGTGGAGGGCGTGGACTTCCCCGAATCGGCCGACGCCATCAACGACTACCCGATCGTCCGGCTCAAGGACGCCCCCAACGCCGAGGCGGCCAAGGCGTTCATCGCGCTCGTGCAGTCCGCCGACGGCCAGAAGGTCCTGACCGAGGCCGGGTTCCTCAAGCCGTGACCTCCCCGACCGACGCGCCCGACAGGTCCGCCGCCGCGGCCGACACCCTCCGGGGTGGACCGCGGCGCGGATGCGGCCGCGTCCCGACGGGCTTCGGCCGGGGCGTACCGCTGCCGCTGCTGGTGCCCGCGCTATTGGGCCTGGCGTTCCTGGTGCTGCCGCTGATCGCCCTGCTGGTCCGCACCCCCTGGCACAGCCTGCCGGACCAGCTGACCAGCCCCGAGGTCTGGCAGGCGCTGAAGCTGTCCCTGCTGTGCGCCACGGCGGCGACCGCCGTGAGCCTGGTGATCGGGGTGCCGCTGGCCTGGCTGCTGGCCCGGGTCGAGTTCCCCGGCCGCGGGCTCGTACGGGCCCTGGTCACGCTGCCGCTCGTCCTGCCCCCGGTGGTGGGCGGTGTGGCTCTGCTGATGGCGCTGGGCCGCAACGGCATCGTCGGGAAGTGGCTGGACGCGTGGTTCGGGGTCACACTGCCGTTCACCACCGCCGGTGTCGTCGTCGCCGAGGCGTTCGTGGCGATGCCGTTCCTCGTCATCAGCGTCGAGGGCACCCTGCGCGCCGCCGACCCCCGTTACGAGGAGGCGGCCGCCACGCTCGGCGCCTCCCGCTTCACCGCCTTCCGCCGCGTCACGCTCCCGCTGATCGCGCCCGGCATCGCGGCGGGTGCCGTACTCGCCTGGGCGCGGGCGCTCGGCGAGTTCGGCGCGACGATCACCTTCGCGGGCAACTTCCCCGGCCGTACGCAGACCATGCCGCTGGCCGTCTACCTGGCCCTGCAGAGCGACCCCGAGGCGGCCATCGCCCTCAGCCTGGTGCTGCTCGCCGTGTCCGTCGCGGTACTGGCCGGGCTGCGCGATCGCTGGATGACCGCCTCATGACCCACACCGAGAAGAGTGAGAAGACCGAGAAGTCCGCGTACGGGGCCACGGGCGTCCCCGGCCCTGCTCCGGCGGGTCTTGACGCCCATCTGGTCGTCGACCGCGGCTCGTTCCGGCTCGACGTGGCACTGACCGCCGCACCCGGCGACGTGGTCGCGCTGCTGGGCCCCAACGGCGCCGGAAAGACCACCGCCCTGCGCGCCCTGGCCGGCCTGACGCCGCTCACCGGCGGCCATCTCCGCCTGGACGGTGCGGCGTTGGAGCGTAGGGCGCCCGAGTCGCGCCCGGTCGGTGTCGTCTTCCAGGACTACTTGCTCTTCCCGCACCTCACGGCCCTGGACAACGTGGCTTTCGGCCCGCGCTGTCACGGAGCGACCAAGGCGGAGGCCCGCGCCCAGGCCGCCCGCCGGCCGGCGCGTACGGGAACTCGAGCACCGCGTCCGGGGCGAACAGTTTCACCCACTCCTCGGTGTGTCCGGCA
>NZ_JAPWHT010000613.1:0-4927 GCF_027270795.1 Streptomyces sp. ActVer | reverse complement strand
TGCGGCGGGCCGTGGCGAGGGCGCGCAGCGTGGTCTCCCAGCTGAGGACGGGCGAGTCCAGGACGAGACCGGAGATCCGCTCGCGCAGCGCCGAATGGGCTGCGGCGCGCAGGGCCATGGTGGCACCGGTGGACCAGCCGTGCAGGACGACCCGTTCGGCGCCGTAGCGCACGGCGTAGCGGATGGCCGCGTCCAGGTCGCGCCACTCGGTCTCGCCGAGGTGGTTGAGGCCGTCGGGCGACAGGGGCGCGCCCAGGTCACCGCGGTAGGCGAGGTCGAGGACGGGGAACTGGTGGCGGTGCAGGAACTCCATGACGTCCATGGGGTGTTCGCGGGTGGCGCCGAGGCCGTGCACGGTGATCACCCACGTGTCGCGGGCGGCGGGCACGAACCAGGCGGGCAGGGCTCCGAGTTCGCCGGGGACGTCCACGTCTGCGTGGTCGAGGCCTAGAGCGGTGCTCGGGTTGCCGATGTGCACGCCCGGGGTGAACCACACCTTGTCCCCGGGTTCCAGGGTGCCGTGCGTGACCCGTTCCAGTCGGCGTACGACCGTGTCGGCGGAGTGCGGGGCGGCGTTCAGGAGCGGGCCGACGACCGCGTGGCTGCCGTCACCGCCGAGGCCGTACAGGCCCGGGCGCTGTGAGGCCAGAGCGCGGGTCAGGGTGATCTGTCCCGCCGCCGTGGAGTGCACGGTGAGGCGGGGCTCGGTGGGCAGTGGTCTGCCCGGCGGCGCCTTGAGAGCGGCGTCGCTGGCGAAGCGACCGACCGCCACCGTGGCGGCGACGGTGGCTGCGCCGGCTATGGCGACGGTGACGGCTGCTGCCGTCGGATTCACGGTGCGCACGGGTCCAGTCTCCTGACGGAACCCGTTGTCGGCCAGTCAAATGGGGCGAATGTGGGTTCGGCACGGCCGGAATGGTGTGTATCGGCTGAGCGCCGTGGCGGTGGGGATCAGGCAGGACGGTCGTACCGGTCGGGTCGGCGGCCGCACCCGACCCCCACCGCCGGCCGGGCCCGGTCACCGTTGCCGACCTCCGCCGGTACCGCTGCATGCCTCCGGCCACGGTTGCCGGCCTCCCCCGACAATCCCGGTCGCAGGCCTCTCCCCGTCACGGTCGCTGCCCGTACCCCCTCAGCCGTTCGCCCACCTCGTCCACCTGTTCCCGGGTCAGCAGTGTGGGTGTGTGTCCGGGGAGGGACGAGGCGGTCAGCCAGACGCGGCACATCCACTCCAGTTGGGCCGTGCGGTCGTAGGCCTGGGGGAGAGTGGTTCCGTATGTGAGGGTGCCGTGGTTCTGAAGGAGACAGGCGGTGCGGTCCCGGAGGGCTCGGAGCATGTTCTCGGCCAACTTCTCCGTGCCGTACGTGGCGTAGGGGGCCACGCGGACGGGACCGCCGAGCGCGGCGGCCATGTAGTGGATGAGCGGCAGCTCGGTGACGAGGGTCGAGACGGCCGTTGCGTGCACCGCGTGGGTGTGGACGACGGCCCGCGCGTCGGTGGTGCGGTAGACCGCCAGATGCATGGGCAGTTCGCTTGTCGGAACGAGCGAACCGAGCTCCTGCCGGCCGTCGAGGGAGACCCCGCAGAGGTCCCCGGGGGCCAGCCGGTCGTACGGGACTCCGCTCGGGGTGACCAGGACGGTGTCGCCCACGCGCACCGACACGTTGCCCGAGGTGCCGACGACCAGACCGTCGGCCACCGTCCGACGGGCCGTCGCCACGAGCTCGTCCCACGCCCGCTCCAGCGCCTCCCGCGCCGGGGGCGCGTCCCGCTCCCCCGAGCCCCGTCCGTCTCCTGTGTCCCGCCGCTGTTCAGCCATGCCGCGATCCTGCCAGTCACGCAACTCAACCCGGGGGCGGGTGGGGCACTTTAGGGCGCGACCGACACATCCGAAAGGTCGCACAAGGGCATGAATCGCCTGCCGGGAGCTAATGACCGGCAAGCGACGGGCTTTCAGGGATCTTCCAGTAGCTTCTGGGAGATTTTTCGTGCACGTCGCCATTCCTGGGGGAAACATGGCTCGTGATCGCAAACCGTCCCGTCAGCGCGCCCGATTCGTCGCCGCCTCCGTGGCGACACTGGCGCTCGGTGGCACCGCTCTCGTGGAGGTACCGGCCTCGGCGGCCGCCAAGCCCAAGGGCCACGACGTGTCCTCGCACCAGAAGAACGTCAACTGGTCGAACGCGAAGAGCAAAGGCGCCAAGTTCGTCTATGTGAAGGCCACCGAGTCGCACACGTACCGCAATCCGTACTACAACCAGCAGTACAACGGGGCACGCGGCGCGGGCGTCATCCGCGGGGCGTACCACTTCGCCCTGCCGCACAAGTCCTCGGGGACGACGCAGGCCGCGTACTTCGTGCGCAACGGCGGCGGCTGGCGGGCGGACGGCTGGACGCTGCCGCCCGCGCTGGACATCGAGTACAACCCGTACGGCAAGAGGAAGTGCTACGGCCTGAGCAAGAGCAGGATGGTGAGCTGGATCAAGGCCTTCAGCAACGAGGTGAAGCGGCAGACCGGCCGGCGGCCGGTGATCTACACCAACTACAACTGGTGGAAGATGTGCACGGGCAACAGCGCCGCGTTCGCCGCGAACCATCCGCTGTGGCTGGCCCGCTACAGCTCGACGGCGGGGTCGCTGCCGTCCGGCTGGAACTTCTGGACCTTCTGGCAGTACGACAACGGCGGCAGCCTGCCGGGTGACCAGAATCTCTTCAACGGATCCCTGAATCAGCTCAGGGCGTTCGCGAGGGGACAGAAGGGGTAGCGGACCCCTGAATTCCGCCTCTGTTCGAGACCTCTCGCCGTCACTCCGACACAAGCGGAGTGACGGCACCCCTATCACGCCACCCTGCCACCCCCCTCAGTTCATCTTCCGTTCACCCAGGTTGCCTACGGTCACTGTGCCACTGACGTCCAAGAGAAGCCTGGGTAAATGGAACACATCACGCTCCTCCTCGGAATCGTGATCGTTACCGCTCTCGTGTTCGATTTCACGAACGGTTTCCACGACACAGCCAACGCGATGGCGACGACCATCTCGACCGGTGCCCTGAAGCCCAAGACGGCGGTGGCCATGTCCGCCGTGCTGAACCTCGTCGGTGCGTTCCTCTCCGTGGAGGTCGCCAGGACGATCTCCGGCGGCCTCATCAACGAAGAGGGCATCCGCACCGAAGTGATCTTCGCGGCGCTCGTCGGCGCCATCCTGTGGAATCTGCTGACCTGGCTCCTGGGTCTGCCCTCCAGCTCCTCCCACGCACTGTTCGGCGGCCTGATCGGCGCCGCCGTCATGTCGGCCGGCTGGTCGTCGGTGAACGGTTCGACCGTCGTCACCAAGGTGCTGCTCCCCGCGATCGCCGCGCCGCTGGTGGCCGGACTCGCCGCGATGCTCGCCACCCGACTGACGTACCGGATCAGCAACAAAGCCGGTGAGCAGGCGACCTCCAAGGGCTACCGCGCCGGTCAGATCACCTCCGCGGGCCTGGTCTCACTGGCCCACGGCACGAACGACGCGCAGAAGACCATGGGCATCATCACGCTCGCCCTGGTCACCGGCGGTGTGATCGCGCCCGGGTCGAACCCTCCCCTGTGGGTCATCGTCTCGGCCGGTATCGCCATCGCGCTCGGCACCTACCTGGGCGGCTGGCGCATCATCCGCACCATGGGCAAGGGCCTCACCGACCTCGCGCCGCCGCAGGGCTTCGCCGCCCAGACCAGCGCCGCGACGGTCATCCTGGCCTCCTCGCACCTCGGCTTCTCGCTCTCCACCACCCAGTCCTGCTCCGGCGCCGTGATGGGTTCGGGCCTCGGCCGCAAGGGCGGCGTCGTCCGCTGGTCGACCGCGACCCGCATGTTCGTCGCCTGGGGCCTCACGCTCCCCGCCGCCGGTCTGGTCGGCGCGGGCGCCGAGTTCCTCACCAAGCAGGGCACCTGGGGCATCGTCCTCACCGGCGCGCTGCTGATCGCGGGCTCGGCGGTCATCTGGACGCTCTCCCGCCGCCAGCCCGTCACCGTCGACAACGTGAACGACGTCGACGGCGAGCCCGCCGGTGTCGTCACCACCGCCATCGCCGCCGTCACCCCGCCGCCGGCGGGCACGGTCGCCACGGCCGACGAACTCAAGACCACCATCCCGGGCCCGGACGCCACCGAGCCCGCCCGCCCGGCCACGGTGTAAGGAACCCACAGCATGAAGATCGACTGGGCAGCCCTCGGCTCCGTCTTCGGAGTCAGCCTCATCGTCACCGTCGCCCTCGTGGGCCTCTTCACCCTCGGCATCGTCGGCCTCTCCAAGCGCGAGTCCGCCTCCGCCCAGGGCAACACCGCGACCCTCGCGGTCACGGGCGCGTACGCCTGCTTCGCCGCGTGCGCGGCGGCGGTGGCGTACGGGATCTATCTGATCGTCGCCTGACGCGTACGGCACCTCCGTCCCGCACGACTCCGCCCCGTCGACCCTCCGGTCGGCGGGGCGGAGTCGTGTCCGTGTGTGGGCCTCAGCACACTCTCCCGTCGCAGGTCAACGGCAAGTTGACGGGTGTTCGTGGGCGTGGTGGACTGCCGGAGCCATGTACGGCGGCAGGAGAGGAAGCCGGTGTGAGTCCGGCGCGGTCCCGCCACTGTTACCGGGGAATCGATACCCCGGGAGCCAGGAACTCTCGCCGTCGGTCTCGTCGAACCAGGGCGTGGACACCCTGAGTGAGGACAAATCGCCATGCGCGGCTGCCCAAGTGCCTTTCGAGCGACGGTTGTGCCCGACCTGACGGTCGGCTGAACCGATGCGTGCCGATCGCGTCTTCGCGTACGGCGCCGCCGCCGGCCTTCTCGGTGACCTGCTGCTCGGCGATCCCCGCCGGGGGCATCCGGTCGCCGCGTTCGGGCGGGCCGCGGGTGCCGTCGAGCGGGTGCTGTGGCGGGACCACCGGGGGTGG
>NZ_JAPWHT010000612.1:0-4958 GCF_027270795.1 Streptomyces sp. ActVer | reverse complement strand
GATCTGTGGCCGCGCTGGTCGAGCCGTTGCGGGACCGGCTCGTGCGGCACGTGGTCGAGCGGGGGGTGCGGGACCCGGACCGGGGTGCGCTGTCCCGGCTCACCCAGCAGGTGGAAATCGCCCGGGACACCTTCGCCGGACTCGTCATGGTGTCGCGCTCGTTCGTGTTCACCGCCGCCGGAGCCCTGATCGGCCTGTTCTCGCTCGCGCCGGCGCTGCTCCTCGTGGTGGCGCCGCCACTCGCCGCGGGCGTGGCCCTGTTCGCCCTGACACTGCGGCCGCTGACCCACCGTCAGGAGGCCTTCCTCGTGGCCGACGAGGAACTCGCCGCCCAACTCGGCACGATCTGCCCGGGGTTGAGGGACATCACAGCCGCCGGCGCCGAGGACCAGGTCGCCGCCGACGCGGGGGCACGCATCGCGGCCGAGCAGTGCGCCGCAAGGTCCCTGGCCCGCTGGGGCGTCCTGCGGGTGGTGGCCCTGGCGATCGGCGGACAGCTCCCGATCGTCCTCCTGCTCGCGACCGCACCCTGGCTCCTCGCCCACGGGGTCACACCCGGCGCGCTGGTGGGCGCCCTCGCCTATGTCACGCAGTCCCTGCTCCCGGCCCTCCAGAACCTGATCCACGGCCTGGGCACGAGCGGCTCCCGGCTGGCGGTCGTCCTCCGCCGGCTCGCACCGGATACTCCGGCACCCGCCAAGTCCTCGGCACTCGCGAATGCCCCCGCTCCGGACACGGCACCCGCACCGGGGCCCACACCGCCCGGCCGCCCTCCCGCCGCCGTCACCCTCTCCTCCCTCACCTTCGCCTACGGCCCCGCCAGCGAGCCGGTGATCGACGGCCTCGACCTGTCCGTCCCCCACGGCACCCACCTGGCGATCGTGGGCCCCAGCGGCATCGGCAAGTCCACGCTCACCGCCCTCATAGCCGGGCTCCTCGCACCGACCGGAGGCTCCGTCGGCACAGGCCCGGCGCCCGACCGCCCTGTACCCGACGTCTCTGGGCCCGACCACCCCGGGCGCCCAGTCCGCGTACTGATCCCGCAGGAGGCGTACGTCTTCACCGGGACGCTCGCCGAGAACCTCGGCCAACTGCGGCCGGACCGGGTGCCGGAGCGGGAGTTGCTGGCCGCGGCCGAGGCCGTCGGGCTGAGCGCTCTGCTCGACCGGCTGGGCGGGCCGACGGCCGAGGTCGACCCGGGAGCCCTGTCGTCGGGCGAGCGCCAGCTCATCGCGCTGACCCGCGCCTACCTGGCGCGAGCCTCCCTCGCCCTGCTGGACGAGGCGACCTGCCACCTGGACCCGGCGGCCGAGGAGCGCGTGGAGCGCGCCTTCGCCCGGCGGG
This sequence comes from Streptomyces sp. ActVer, assembly GCF_027270795.1. NCBI lineage: Bacteria > Bacillati > Actinomycetota > Actinomycetes > Kitasatosporales > Streptomycetaceae > Streptomyces > Streptomyces sp. ActVer. Next base: position 3,614 of record NZ_JAPWHT010000612.1, on the reverse strand, counting down.
GCGGCACGCTCGTGGTCGTGGCGCACCGCATCAGCTCCGCCCTCCGCGCCGACCGGGTACTGGTCATGGACGGCCGACGGACCGCGTACGGCAGTCACGACGACCTGATGGAGCGGTCCCCGCTCTACCGCGATCTGGTCGGTGCCTGGTCGCCGGTCGGCGGAACCCCGGACACTCCTTCCGCTCCGGCCGCCCACCGGCCGGAGGCGTCACACCCAGCCCTCCCCCTGCGAGATCCGGATGGCGTCGACGCGGTTGCGGGCGCCGGTCTTCCGCGTGATCGCCGCCATGTAGTTCCGTACGGTCCCGTTGGACAGGTGGAGGCTTCCGGCGATCTCCGCGACGGAGGCGCCCTCGGCGGCCAGTGAGAGCACGCTCAGCTCCCTGCTGGTCAGCGGCATCCGGGCGGCCCTGAGGAAGCCGAAGCCGAGCGAGTCGTCGACGAAGCGTTCGCCCGCGGCCACCCGTCGTATCGCGGAGACCAGCCGCTCCGGTGAGCCCTCCTTGTCGACGTAGCCGAGCGCCCCGGCGTCGAACGCGCGCCGCAGGAGACCGGGTCTTCGCGCCGTGGCCAGGACCAGCAGCCGGGGGTCCGTCGTGCCCCGGCCGCACAGGTCGCCGAGCGGCGGCATCTCGTGCGAGTCGACGCGTTCGAGATCCGCCGCGCAGACGTCGGGCCGCAGCGATCGGGCGCTCCCGGGCGCGCCGCGCCACTCGGCGTCGAACACCGTCAAGTCGGACACATGGCGCAGCCACTCCGCCAGGACCGACCTCACCAGACACACGTCGTGCACCAGAAGCACCCGGATCACGTCCGTCCCTTCCGCCCTCCGCCTGCCGATTCCTTCGTGCTCTGCGCGTGTGCCCAATGACAGGCGCGTCCCACTTCTCTCCTGTCCCGGGCGTGAAGAACCGGCCATGGTCGGTGACCGAGGCGAAATGGTCGGTGACCATGGCGTCGAGGCCGGTGGCCATCGCATCCCGAGGCCCCCTCGCCGTGCGGGAACCGCCCTCCCGAGGGAGCCTTGTGCCCTGGGCTCCTTCGCGTGTCCGTGGGAGGAGGTGGTCGGCGTGTCCGACTGGCAGGCGTCCGGGCAGGACCGGGACGCCGCCCCGCCGCCGGTCGGCCGGCCGCTGCTGTCGCTGACGCTCGCCGCGCTCATGGACGACGTGCACGCGCACTCGGGCGCGGTGTATTTGCTCACCCCCGGCGAGCCGGTCCTTGAGATGGCGGTGATGGCCGGGCTGCCCAGGGCCTTCGCGGCACCCTGGGAGCGGGTGGGCCTGAGCGCGCCGATCCCGGTGGCGGAGGCGGCGCGCGACCGGCGGCTCGTGTGGGTGGGCGGCGAGGAGGACATGGCCCGCCACTATCCGCGGATCGCCGTCGTCCTGCCGTACCCGTTCGCGCTGGCCGCACTGCCGGTGGCGACCGACAGGGCCACCTTCGGGGCGGTCTTCGTGACCTGGCCTGGCTCGCACCCCGCGGAGCTGTCCGACCGGGAGCGGGACCATCTCACCGCAGCCTGCGACCGGCTCGCACTGCGCCTGGAGCGGGCCGTCGAGGAGGGCCGGCCGATCCGTCCGGAGCCCGATCTGATCGCCCCGGCGTCGGTGGCGACGGTGGCCGGAACACTCGGCACGGTGGAGGCGGCGCGGATGGTGGCGCGGCTGCCGTACGGGCTGTGCGCGCTCGATCTGCACGGCCGGATCAGCTTCGCCAACGCGGCGGCGGGCGACCTGCTCGGCCTGCCGGTCAGCGGGCTCCTTGGCACCCAGCTGTGGGCGACCGTGCCGTGGCTCAACGATCCGGTCTACGAGGACCGCTACCGGGCCGCGCTGCTCAGCCAGCAGGCGACGTCTTTCGTGGCGCTCCGGCCGCCCGCGGACTGGCTGTCGTTCCGGCTCTATCCCAGTACGAACGGGCTGAGCCTGCGCATCACCCGGGCGCGCGCCGTGGCGCGGGAGGGCCCCGCGGGGTTCCGGCACGCGGACACCGGCACGCGCCTCGTGACCATCTCGCAGGTGCTGAGCCTGGCCGGGGCGCTCACCGAGGCGGTCGGTGTGCAGGACGTGGTGCAGCTGGTCGCGGACGAGATCGCGCCCGCCGTCGGCAGCCAGGCGCTGGTGCTCCTCGGCACCCAGGCGGACCGGCTGCACGTCCTCGGCCACCGCGGCTATCCCGATCCGCATGTCGTGGAGCGCTTCGACGGGATGCCGCTGACCGAGCAGACTCCCGGGGCGCACGCCCTGAGAAGCGGTGTGCCCGCCTTCTTCGACTCCCGTCAGCAGCTGGAGCGCCTCTACCCGGCCCGGAACTCCACGCCCGACGGCATGGCGGCCTGGGCGTTCCTGCCGCTCATCGCGTCCGGGCGGCCGGTGGGCACCTGCGTCCTCGCGTACACCGATCCGCATGCCTTCCCGGCCGACGAGCGTGCCGTTCTGACCAGCCTCAGCGGACTGATCGCGCAGGCGCTGGAACGGGCCCGCCTCTACGACGCCAAGCACCAGCTGGCGCACGGTCTGCAGGCCGCGCTGCTGCCGCACTCACTGCCGTCCCTGCCCGGCATCGAGGCGGCCGCCCGCTATCTGCCCGCGACACAGGGCATGGAGATCGGCGGGGACTTCTACGACCTCCTGCCGACGGGCGGCGAGGGCGCGACGGGCGGCCAGGCCGCGGCGGTGATCGGGGACGTGCAGGGCCACAACGTCACCGCGGCCGGCCTGATGGGGCAGATCCGTACCGCCGTACGTGCGTACACGACCGTCGGCCAGCCACCCGGGGAGGTCATGAGCAGCACCAACCGGCTGATGATCGACCTGGGTACGGAACTCTTCGCGAGCTGTGTCTATCTGCGTCTGGACCCGGCGCACGGGCAGCTCGTGATGGCCCGGGCGGGGCATCCACCGCCCCTGCTGAGAAAGCCGGACGGCAAGGTACGGGTCCTCGACCTGGCCGGCGGGCCACTGCTCGGCATCGACCCTGCCGCCACCTACCCGACGACCGACGTCGCTCTGCCGCCCGGGTCGCTGCTCGCCCTCTACACCGACGGGCTGATCGAGTCCCCCGGCGTCGACATCGAGGACGCACTGGCCGGCCTGGCCCAACGCCTCAGCGAGATCGGCGACCGCCCCCTCGACGAGGTCGCCGACTCCCTGGTGGAACACAGCGGAACGGCAGAACAACGGGTGGACGACGTGGCACTACTCCTGCTCCGAGCCCGCCCAGCCCCCTGAGGGGCGCGGGGAACTGCGCGCCCAGCCCCCACGACCCGCAGACGACACACCACCTCAAACCAGCCCCACACAAGAGCGGCCCGGCCCCCTGGGGGACCGAGCCGCTCCAACGAACTGGCAAGCGTTACCGACGTACGTTCAGATCACTGGTTGTTCGTGAGACCCGACTCGTCGTCCACGCCGTCGCCGTTCTGGTCATTGACGCCGCCGACCTGCTCCTCGCCGCCGACCTCTTCGCCGCCGATCGCGTCACCACCGGCACCGGCTTCCTCACCGGCACCGGCCTCTTCGCCAGCACCGGCCTCTTCGCCAGCACCAGCCTCTTCGCCGGCACCAGCCTCTTCGCCGGCGCCGGCCTCCTCGCCGGCACCCGCGTCGCC
>NZ_JAPWHT010000611.1:0-4969 GCF_027270795.1 Streptomyces sp. ActVer | reverse complement strand
CGATCTGAACACCGCACCGGCGCGCACCAGGCCCCGGCGGACGCGGTGGACCCTCGTCGGTGCGGCGGCGCTCGTCACAGCGCCCCTCGGCGGGGCGTCGGCGTCCGGCGTGTTCACCGACGACGAAGAGGTGCACGAGACGCGGACGTCGGCCCGCCTGTGACGAGGTCACGGGCGAACCGACGTCCGTGGTCCGGGGCGTACGGAACGGTACGGCCGTTTCTCAGGCCGCGTGCTCCACGAACCGTGCCGCCGTCTCCGCCAGCACCTCGCGGCCGTCCCTGGCCCACAGCACGTCGTTGAACAGCTCGACTTCGATGGGTCCGGAGTAGCCCGCCGCCTCGACGTACGCCTTCCACTCGCGCATGTCGATCGAACCGTCGCCGATCTGGCCCCGGCCGTTCAGGACGCCCTCGGGCAACGGGGTTGTCCAGTCGGCGAGTTGGAAGGTGTGGATGCGATCGCCCGCACCGGCGCGGGCGATCTGCGCGGGGGCCTGGTCGTCCCACCAGATGTGGTACGTGTCGACCGCGACGCCGACCTGGTTCGCGGGGAAGCGTTCCGCGAGGTCGAGGGCCTGGGTGAGGGTCGAGACCACGCAGCGGTCGGAGGCGTACATCGGGTGGAGCGGCTCGATGGCCAGCCGGACACCGTTGGCGGCCGCGTACGGGCCCAACTCCCCCAGCGCGTCCGCGATGCGCTCCCGCGCGCCGTGGAGGTCCTTCGAGCCCGCGGGGAGGCCGCCGGACACCAGCACGAGCGTGTCCGTGCCCAGGGTGGCGGCCTCGTCGATGGCGCGGCGGTTGTCGGCCAGTGCCTCGGCTCGCTCGGCCGGGTCGATGGCCGTGAAGAAGCCGCCACGGCAGAGGGTGGTGACGGCCAGGCCGGCGTCGCGGACCAGCTTGGCCGTCTCCTCCAGGCCGTACGTCTCGACCGGAGCACGCCACAGGCCGACGCCCGGGACGCCCAACTCCAGGCAGGTGTCGACCAGTTCGGGCATCGACAGCTGCTTGACCGTCATCTGGTTGATGGAGAAGCGGGAGAGGTCGCCGAGGGGGCTGCTCGTACTGCTCGTGCTCACTGGTTCACTCCGTACAGGGAGAGCAGGTTCTTCATGCGGTTCTCCGCCAGCGCCGGGTCCGGGAACAGGCCCAGGACGTCGGCGAGTTCGTACGCGCGGGCGAAGTGCGGGAGCGAGCGGGACGACTGGAGGCCGCCGACCATCGTGAAGTGCTCCTGGTGGCCCGCGAGCCAGGCCAGGAAGACCACGCCCGTCTTGTAGAAGCGGGTCGGGGTCTGGAAGAGGTGGCGGGACAACTCGACGGTGGGGTCGAGGAGTTCGCGGAAACCGCCCGTGTTGCCGGTGTCGAGGACACGTACGGCCTCGGCGGCCAGGGGCCCCAGCGGGTCGAAGATGCCGAGCAGGGCGTGGCTGAAGCCCTGGTCGTCGCCCGCGATCAGCTCGGGGTAGTTGAAGTCGTCTCCCGTGTAGCAGCGCACCCCGTCGGGCAGCTTGCGGCGCAGGTCGATCTCGCGCTGGGCGTCGAGGAGGGAGACCTTGATGCCGTCGACCTTGTCGGGGTGGGCGGCGATGACTTCCAGGAAGGTGTTGGTGGCGGCGTCGAGGTCGGTGCTGCCCCAGTAGCCTTCGAGCGCCGGGTCGAACATCGGGCCCAGCCAGTGCAGGATCACCGGCTCGGCGGCCTGGCGCAGCAGGTGGCCGTAGACCTCCAGGTAGTCCTCGGGCCCCTTGGCGCTGGCGGCCAGCGCCCGGGAGGCCATGAGGATGGCCCGCGATCCGGAGTCCTCGACGAGGGCCAGCTGCTCCTCGTACGCGGCCCGCACCTCGTCCAGGCTGTACGGGTAGCCGACCTCGGTGACCGGCAGCTGGTCGGTGCCGACGCCGCAGGCGATCAGGCCGCCGACCGACTTGGCCTCGGCCGACGAGCGGCGGATCAGCTCGGCCGCGCCCGCCCAGTCGAGGCCCATCCCGCGCTGGGCGGTGTCCATGGCCTCCGCGACGCCGAGCCCGTGGGACCACAGATGGCGGCGGAAGGCGAGGGTGGCGTCCCAGTCGACGGCCGCCGGGGAGTCGGGGGTGGTGTCGGCGTACGGGTCGGCGACCACGTGGGCCGCCGAGTAGACCGTACGGGCGGTGAAGGGGGCACCGGTGGTGAGGGGCAGGGGTTCGGTGCGGGGGGTGTAGGCGCGCAACACGCCGTCCGCATTGGGTAGTTGGATCTGCCCGTTCGTCACAGCGCGATCTCCGGTACGTCGAAACGGCGGCCCTCGGCCGAGGACTTCAGGCCCAGTTCGGCGAGCTGGACGCCGCGGGCGCCGGCCAGCAGGTCCCAGTGGTAGGGCGCGTCGGCGTAGACGTGCTTGAGGAACAGCTCCCACTGGGCCTTGAAGCCGTTGTCGAACTCGGCGTTGTCGGGGATCTCCTGCCACTGGTCACGGAAGGAGTAGGTGGCCGGGATGTCGGGGTTCCAGACCGGCTTGGGCGTCGAACTGCGGTGCTGGACGCGGCAGTTGCGCAGACCGGCGACCGCCGAGCCCTCGGTGCCGTCGACCTGGAACTCGACGAGTTCGTCGCGGTTGACGCGGACGGCCCAGGAGGAGTTGATCTGGGCGATGGCCCCGCCGTCGAGTTCGAAGACTCCGTAGGCGGCGTCGTCGGCCGTGGCGTCGTACGGCTTGTCCTGCTCGTCCCAGCGCTGCGGGATGTGCGTGGCGGTCAGGGCCTGTACGGACTTCACCCGGCCGAACAGTTCGTGGAGGACGTACTCCCAGTGCGGGAACATGTCGACAACGATGCCACCGCCGTCCTCGGAGCGGTAATTCCAGGACGGGCGCTGGGCCGACTGCCAGTCGCCCTCGAAGACCCAGTAGCCGAACTCTCCGCGGATGGAGAGGATGCGGCCGAAGAAGCCGCCATCGATGAGCCGCTTCAGCTTGAGCAGGCCCGGGAGGAAGAGCTTGTCCTGGACCACGCCGTGCTTGATGCCGGCGGCGGTGGCCAGACGGGCCAGCTCCAGCGCGCCTTCGAGACCGGTCGCGGTCGGCTTCTCGGTGTAGATGTGCTTGCCCGCCGCGATCGCCTTCTTGATCGCTTCCTCGCGGGCCGAGGTGACCTGGGCGTCGAAGTAGATCTCGACGGCCGGGTCGGCGAGGACCGCGTCGACGTCCGTGGAGATGTTCTCCGGGTCCAGGCCGTGCTGCTCCGCGAGTGCCTTCAGGGCGTGCTCGCGGCGGCCGACGAGGACCGGCTCGGGCCACAGCACGGTGCCGTCGCCGAGGTCGAGACCGCCCTGTTCGCGCAGGGCGAGGATCGAGCGGACGAGGTGCTGGCGGTAGCCCATGCGTCCCGTCACACCGTTCATCGCGATGCGCACCGTCTTGCGTGTCACGTGATTCCCTTCGTACGCGTCCCGCGCCGCGTACGCCCCACAGGTGGACCCCGGTACGTCCGGTGCACCCTGGTGAACTGGTGAGCGTCACAGCAAGCGCTTTCTATGTGTAGAGAAGCTAGCCTCTGAGGAGCGGTCTGGACAAGACCGTGACGGGGATGAGTTGTTCGAGGGGGCGAACAACTGGGGGGTTCGGCCTTAGGGTCTGTGCGGAACCGTGCCACGTGTGCTCGTGCGCCCGCGCGTGCGGGGGTTTGGAGCCCGCTTGCGCAGGGGGCTGGAAAGCCCGCGCGTGCAGGGGTTCGGAAAGCCCGCGTGGGGGTTCGGAAAGCCCGCGTGTGCAGGGGTTCGGAATGGTGCACGAGGACGTAATACGAGATGCGCGACCGGAGGACGACGAAGATGACGGTGACCCTGGCGGACGTGGCGGCCCGCGCGCAGGTCTCGCCCGCGACGGTGTCGCGCGTGCTGAACGGGAACTATCCCGTGGCCGCCTCCACCCGCGAGCGGGTGCTGCGGGCCGTGGACGAGCTGGATTATGTACTGAACGGCCCCGCGAGCGCCCTCGCCGCGGCGACGTCCGACCTGGTCGGGATTCTGGTGAACGACATCGCCGACCCGTTCTTCGGGATCATGGCGGGGGCGATCCAGGGGGAGATCGGGGGGCCCGGGGGGCGGGCCGGCGGTGAGCGGCTCGCCGTTGTGTGCAACACCGGGGGTTCCGCCGAGCGGGAGCTCACGTATCTCACGCTGCTTCAGCGGCAGCGGGCCGCGGCGGTCGTGCTGACCGGTGGGGCCGTGGAGAACACCGCGCATGCGGAGGCCGTGGCCACGAAGCTTCGCAAGCTCGCGGCCGCGGGGACTCGGGTCGTGCTGTGCGGGCGGCCGCCCGCGCCGGCCGACACCGACGCGGTGGCTCTCACCTTCGACAACCGGGGTGGGGGGCGGCGGCTCACCGAGCATCTGATCGAGCTCGGGCATCGGCGTATGGGGTATATCGCGGGGCCGGAGGAGCGTACGACTACGCGGCATCGGCTGGAGGGGCATCGGGATGCGCTTGCCGCGCACGGGATCGCTGACGAGGCGTCGCGGACCGTGCATGGGCGGTACGACCGGCGGGCCGGGTATGAGGCAACGCTCGAACTGCTGCGGCGTGATCCGGAGTTGACGGCTGTTGTTGCGGCGAATGACACGGTTGCGCTTGGGGCGTGTGCGGCTCTGCGGGACTCTGGGTTGCGGATTCCGGATGACGTGTCTGTTGTGGGCTTCGATGATCTTCCCTTCAGTATTGATGCGGTGCCTGCGTTGACGACTGTGCGGTTGCCGTTGGCGGAGGCGGGGACGCGGGCTGGGCGGATCGCGATGGGGCGTGAGGAGGCTCCGCCTGGGGGGATTGCCACGATTCGGGGGGAGTTGATGGTGCGGGGGTCTACGGGCGCGCCCAAGAACTCCTGAGGTTGGGGTGTTGGGTGCGGGTGGTGCGTGGCTGGTCGCGCAGTTCCTCGCGCCCCTAAAGACGCGCCAGCCGTGTGGTGTCGGGTCGGGGCCGCGACGGGGCA
>NZ_JAPWHT010000610.1:0-4985 GCF_027270795.1 Streptomyces sp. ActVer | reverse complement strand
ATCTGGCCGCTCCCACGTCGGCGCGGCGGCCCGCGCCGACACGGCCGCCGCGATCCTGGCCGCCGAGCGCATGGACGCGCACACGGCGGCCACCGAGGCCCGCCGCACACTCACCACCCACTGAGCCCTCAGGGCTCCCCCGGTCGGCCCCGGCCCGCGTGCGCCCGCAGTGACACGCGGGCCGGGTGCCATTGCGCTCCGCTGGAAGCCCGGTGATGAACCTGCGGGTCGGTGGGGGTTGATCGCGCAGTTCCCCGCGCCCCTTACGGGGCACCCATAGGCGGATCGCGCTGCTCCGGTTGCGTACTGGGATGGGTCGGCCACTCCTTGTTCACCCGGAGCGCCGGGGAATGTTGGGTTCCGGGAGCAGGCTCCGGGTGTGAGACGAATAGTCGCCATCGTCCTGGCGGTGTTCCTGATCGGCGGAGTGGCAGCAGCCGTCGTCGCGGGCCGCAAAGAGCAGGACAAGAGCACGGCAACGAAGACCGTGCTGGGAGTGATCGGATCGGAGAAGGCGGAGTTCTTCGCCGATCCGGATGTGGTGAAGGCCCTCGCTGCCAAGGGCTACACCCTGAAGACGGAGACCTCCGGGTCCTGGGCCATGGAGGGACTCGACCTCAAGGGGTACGACTTCGCCTTCCCGTCCAGCCAGGCCCCCGCCGACGAGCTGGCCGCGAAGTACGACGTACGGCAGCCCCTGCCGCGCCCCTTCTACTCGCCCCTCGTGGTCGTGGCGCACCGAAACGCCGCCGGGGTGCTGGCCGACAACGGGCTCGCGACGCTGCCGGCCAAGGGCAACGGCACGTTCAGGATGTCCGCCTACCTCAAGGCCGCCGGCGCCGACCGGACCTGGCAACAGCTCAAGGGGGCCGAACAGTACGGGGAGTTGAGCGGCACGCTCTTCATCTCCACCACGGATCCGACCAGTTCGAACTCCGGCGCGCTCTACCTCGCCGCCGCCTCGTACGTCGCCGACGGCGGCCGGGTCGCCGACGGCACCGCGGCCGTGAACCGCACGGCACCGCTGATGCGCAAGCTGATCAGCGTCCAGGGCGCCCAACAGACCAGTTCGGACGCGGCGTTCAGGGACTTCATCAGCGGCGTCGGCAACCCGCTGGTCCTCGTGTACGAGTCGCAGGTCGCCTCGCTGCTCGCGCAGGGCCAGGACGTCGGCGACCTGACCGTCCTCTACCCCGACACCACCGCGAACAGCGACCACACCGTCGTCCCCCTCACGGACGAGGGCCGGGCGCTCGGTGAACTCCTCAGTACGGACAAGGAGTTGCGGAAGCTCGCGGTACGGCACGGGTTCCGGCCGCAGGGCACGAGCGCCGAGTTCACGGCGGCCACCGCCGCCCACACCACGTATCTCAACCAGAAGCTGACCGGTGTCCGGCAGTCGCCCGTGCCCGCCTCCAAGGTGCTGCGCGAGATGGCTCGCCGGGCGCGGGGCTAGGGGGAACAGCAAGTGAGCAACACCGAGGACACCTTTGTCCTGACACCTCCGCAGGCCGTCGCGGCCGTTCCGAAGGAGAAGGCCGGCGGACTCGTGCCGGTCGACGACTCGGTCCGCACCGACATGGCGCGCAAGGCCGCCGAGTACGTCGACGGACTCGCCGCGCTCGACGCCCGCTCCCCCGAGTTCGCGGGGAGGATCGGGGAGATCGTCGGCCTCGGCTCCGGTGAGATGCGCGGCGCCGCCGCCCAGTCGAACCGCATGCTGGAGCGCACGATCCGCAGCCTGCCCGCGAACGGCGAGGACGCCCAGTCCCGTGTCTCGTCCTCGCTCGTCGAACTGCGGCGCACCGTCGAGGACCTGGACCCGCGCGACCTGCCCGGCGGCAAGGCCCGCAAGCTGCTGTCCCGGCTCCCCGGCGGCAACAAGCTCCGCGACCACGTCGCCAAGTACGCCTCCGCACAGGGCACGTTGAACAAGATCGTCGGCTCGCTCCGCGGCGGCCAGGACGAACTGCGCCGCGACAACGCCGCGTTGCAGACCGAACGCGTCCGCCTCTGGGACTCGATGGGCAAGCTCCAGGAGTACGTCGTCCTGACGGAGGCCCTGGACGCGGCGGTCGAGGGGCACATCGCGGGCGTGGAGGCGACCGACCCCGCCCAGGCGGACACCCTGCGCGCGGACGTCCTCTTCCCCGTCCGGCAGAAGCACCAGGACCTGCTCACCCAGCTCGCGGTGTGCGCCCAGGGCTATCTGGCGATGGACGTGGTCCGGCGCAACAACGACGAGCTGATCAAGGGCGTCGACCGGGCGGCCACCACGACCGTCTCCGCGCTGCGCATCTCCGTGATGCTCGCCTCCGCCCTCGACAACCAGCGCAAGGTCGTCGAGCAGGTCAACGCCCTGCGCGGCACGACCGAGGACCTCATCCGGGGCAACGCGGAGATGCTCGCCACGCAGTCCGGCGAGATCCAGCGCATCGCCGCCGACCCGGCCGTCGGCGCGGAGACCCTCCGCGCGGCCTTCCAGCAGATCTACCAGACCCTCGACACCATCGACACGTACAAGGCCCAGGCCACGGAGTCCATGGCGGCGACGGTGGAGTCCCTGACGTCGGAACTCCAGCACGCGAGCGCGTACTTGGACCGCAGCCGCTCGCGGGGAGCGTTGGAGGGAGGGCTCGCATGAGACGGGATGACCTCGAAACCCGCCGGTGGTCTGTGGGCAGGCGTTCCGCAGGGCGGAACGGGTGGGCACGGACCACCCACCGAGCCGCAGCCGCCATCGCACTGGCATTGGTGACGGCAGCATGCACATCGTCAACGGAAGAGCCGGGCCCCTCCAACAAGCCGGAGCCCGGCACCCTCCGCATCCTCGCCTCCAGCGAACTCTCAGACATGAAGAGCGTGCTGGACCGGATCCAGCAGGACACCGGCATCAAGGTCCGCCCCACCTACATGGGCACCCTCGACGCGGTGAACCTCCTGGGCAAGGACAAGGCGAAGGGCACGTACGACGCCGTCTGGCTCTCCTCCAACGACTACCTCCGCCTCAACCCCACCGCCGCGCGGCAGATCGTGTCGGAGACCCCGGTCATGTCCAGCCCGGTGGCCATCGGCGTCAAGAACGCCACGGTACGAAAGCTGAACTGGAAGCCGGAGGACGTCACCTGGGCGGACATCGAGAAGGCGGTGGCGGACGGCAACCTCACATACGGCATGACCGACCCGTCCCGCTCCAACTCCGGTTTCTCCACGCTCGTCTCGGTGGCCTCGGGCCTCTCCGACGCCCAGTCCGCGCTGACGGACGGGGACGTGAAGCAGGCGACGCCCAGGCTGGCGGAGTTCTTCAAGGGGCAGAAGCTGACGTCCGGTTCGTCGGGCTGGCTGGCGGAGGCGTACGACCGGCGCGGTGACGTCGACGCACTGCTCAACTACGAGTCGGTGCTGAAGGCGCGCAAGGACCTCACGGTGATCCGGCCGCGCGACGGCGTGGTCACCGCCGACTATCCGCTCTCCTCGCTCGCGTCCACGGGCCAGAAGGTCCGTGACGACGTCCGCCGCCTCACCGAGGCACTGCGTGCGCCGGCGACCCAGCGGCTGATCACCGACCGCACGCTGCGCCGCCCGGTGGTCGCCTCCGTCCCACCCGCGACGGGCCTCGACACCACCCGCCGACGCGAACTCCCCTTCCCGGGCAGCCGTTCGGTGGCCGACGGACTCCTGGACTCGTACGAGAACAAACTGCGCAGGCCTTCCCGGACCGTGTACGTCCTGGACACCTCGGGCTCGATGGGCGAGGACGGACGGCTCGACCGGCTGAAGAAGGCGCTCACCGATCTGACGAGCGACTTCCGCGACCGGGAGGAGGTGACGCTGATGCCGTTCGGCTCGAAGGTCAAGAGCGTGCGCACGCATGTCGTGCGGCCCGAGAACCCGAAGTCGGGGCTCGACGCGATCCGCCGCGACACCGCGGCGCTCACCGCCGACGGGGACACCGCGATCTACACCTCGCTGGAGAAGGCGTACGAGCATCTGGGCGCCGACGACGACACGTTCACGTCGATCGTGCTGATGACGGACGGCGAGAACACCGCGGGGGCGGGCCCGGCGGCGTTCGACGGCTTCTACGGCGGGCTGCCGGAGGACGAGCGGGAGATCCCGGTCTTCCCCATCCTCTTCGGCGACTCCGACCGGGGCGAGCTGGAGCACATCGCCGAGCTGACCGGCGGCCGGCTCTTCGACGCCCAGAAGGGTTCGCTCGACGGCGCCTTCGAGGAGATCCGTGGCTACCAATAGGCCCAACAAGCTCCTCGGCTACCTGGAGTCCCGCAAGAACCTCACCGGCAGCGCGTGCGGGATCGTCGGCCTGGCGCTGACGTTCGCGGGTGCGGCGGGCCCGTACTGGCCGGTGGTGGTCGCGGGCCTGTACGGCGCGGGGGCCCTGGTCGCGCCCCCGGAACGACCGCCGGTGCCGGACTTCCCGGACCCGTCGGCCCAACTGGACGAACTGCGAGGCGACTTCGCCAAGCTGCGCGTCTACCTCACGGACATCGAACTCCCACCGGCCGCGGCAGGCCGCCTGACCGAACTCACGGACCTCCTGACCGCCCTACTGGACCCCGGCTGGGTCGCCGAGGTCCTGGCCCAGGACCCGGAGGGGGTGCATGCCCTGTCCCGGGCGGTACGGCAGGACATCCCGGAGGCGGTGGACACCTTCGTACGCACCAGATGGTGGACGCGTCTGGCACCGGGCACGGAACCGCCGGAACGGCACCTGGAGCGCCAGCTCTGCGTACTCCACAGCGAGGCCCGGTCCCTGGCAACCACCCTCCACGAAGCGGAAGCCCGCCGCCAGGAGTCCCACACCCGCTATTTGGAGGACCGCTCGTAGGTTTTTCGCCCCCGCCGCCCCTACCCTCCCCCACTCTCGGCTTCGCTCGAGCGGGGGGACCCCCATCGTCACTAATCGGGGGCTCCGCCCCCGAACCCCCAAAAGACTGCGCAGTTCCCCGCGCCCCTGAAAGGGG
>NZ_JAPWHT010000060.1:0-33670 GCF_027270795.1 Streptomyces sp. ActVer | reverse complement strand
TCTCCCGGAGCCCGGAGCCCGGAGCCCGGAGCCCGGAGCCCGGAGCCCGGAGCCCGGAGCCCGGAACGATCAGCACGGCGCCTTCAAGTGCCAAGGACCGGCCCCTTCAGGGTTCAGGGGCCGGTGCCTTCAAGGTCCGGAGCAGGGCTTGGCCCTGCTCTCTACGGCTCCGTCGTTTCTGATTCCAGGCGGGTGCGGGTTTCTTTGTCGTAGGTGCCTGCGTTCTCGTTGTCGATGCCTCGGGTCAGTTGGTAGTTGCGGACGGCGTTCTCGGTTTTGTTGTCGTAGTCGCCGTCGGGGTTGCCCGTGAAGAGGGCCACCTGTTGGAGGCGTTGCTGGAGTTCCGTGACCTCGGGGCCCTTGTCGCCGCGGCGGAGGGTCACGGGCTCGGCCTTCTCCGGTGGGGTGGAGGGCTGGGTGGTCGTGGGGGTGGGGGCGCGCGTCGACGGGGCGCGGGTCGTGGCGGTCGGGCGGGGCGGGGCGGGTGACGCCGTCGACCTCGTCGGTGACGGTGTCGCACTCGTGCTGCTCGACTCGGTCGGTGAGGCCGACGGCGACTGGCTGGGCGACTCGGAGGCCGACGGCGACGGCTCGTCCAGGGTCGTGTCCGGCACGCTCGCCCGTATGTCGTCCGGGGCCGCGCTCTCCCGCGACGGCGTGTCGTACGAGAACAGTCCGCTCGCGAACCCGGCCGCCGCGACCACCGCGGCGGTGGCGCCGGCGCCGACGAGTGCGAAGCGGCGGCGTCGGCCGGTGTTCTCCGACGCGGGCTCCGCGGCGGGGGCCAGCTGGTGGGCCTCCTCGAAGAGGCTCGTGTCAGGGGCGGGGGAGCGGGGCAGAGCCGTCGCGCGGGGCAGCTGGGCGGTGGCGGCCGCGTCGGCAGGCTCCCTCTCGTGCGCCTCGTGCGGCGCGCTCGTGGGCAGCGGCTCGGACGGCGCGTCGTGTGCGTACCCGTACTCGTGCTCGTACCCCTGTGCGTGCTCGTGCCCGTACCCGTGGTCGGTGCCGTCAGGCGCAGGAGCAGGCTGCTCCGGAGTGGCCGAGTCTGCCGGGTCCGTCGCCCCCGGTGTCGCCGGTGTCGCCGGATCCAGGTCCACGTACGGGCGGATGCGCAGCGGGTCGAAGGCCTCTGCCGCCGCGGTCTCCGCGGAGCGGGTCTCCAGCAGGGCGTCGGCCGCCCGGCGGGCGCAGTCGCACGTGGGGGAGCCCTCAGACCCCCAGGGCGCCCCGCATTCCGGGCATATGTGACCGTTCCGGTCGTTCACGTGTGGGTTCCTCCCCGTACGAACTCCAGCGATTATGCAGACCCCCTCCACACAATCTCCCGGTTACCCCCGGAATCCCGGACTCCGTAGCGCATTCAACAGGCCATAACCGGTCACACCGACCAGGATGGAAGAGGAAACGGGACTCTCGTGGCCGGGAGGTCTTCATGGCCGAGGATGCGCACGGTGCGAACGACACGAACGGCACGAACACACCGAAGGCGGCCCGCCCCACCCGGGACCATTCGCGAGGTGCCACCGCCGGTCAGGAGCACCCGAAGGGCGGCGTCCTCGTCTCGATCGGGGCCCTGCTGCTCGGACTGCTCCTCGCAGCCCTGGACCAGACGATCGTGTCGACCGCGCTGCCGACCATCGTCAGCGACCTGGGTGGCCTCGATCACCTGTCGTGGGTCGTCACCGCGTATCTGCTCGCCTCCACGGCCGCCACCCCGCTCTGGGGCAAGCTCGGTGACCAGTACGGACGCAAGAAGCTGTTCCAGACCGCCATCGTGATCTTCCTGATCGGCTCCGCGCTGTGCGGGATGGCGCAGAACATGCCCCAGCTGATCGCCTTCCGCGCCCTCCAGGGCCTCGGCGGCGGCGGGCTCATCGTGCTGTCGATGGCGATCGTCGGCGATATCGTCTCGCCCCGCGAACGGGGCAAGTACCAGGGCCTGTTCGGAGCGGTCTTCGGCGCGAGCAGCGTGCTCGGCCCGCTGCTCGGCGGGCTGTTCACCCAGCACCTGAGCTGGCGCTGGGTCTTCTACATCAACCTCCCCATCGGGATCGTCGCGCTCGCCGTCATCGCGACCGTCCTGCGCATCCCGGTCCGCGCCCAGAAGCACACGATCGACTACCTCGGTACGTTCCTGATCGCGGCGGTCGCCACCTGCCTGGTCCTCGTCGCCTCGCTCGGCGGCAGCACCTGGGGCTGGGGCTCGCCGCAGATCATCGGCCTCGCCGTGCTGGGAGCCGTCCTCGCCGTGGCGTTCGTGGCCGTCGAACGGCGGGCCGCCGAACCCGTACTTCCCCTGAAGCTGTTCCGGATCCGCACCTTCACCCTCGCCGCCATGATCAGCTTCATCGTCGGCTTCGCGATGTTCGGCGCGATGACGTACCTCCCGACGTTCCTCCAGGTCGTCCACGGCATCTCGCCCACCATGTCGGGCGTGCACATGCTGCCGATGGTGGCCGGACTGCTCGTCTCCTCGACCGTCTCCGGGCAGATCGTCAGCCGCACGGGCCGCTGGAAGGTGTTCCCCATCGCCGGTACGGGCGTCACCGCGCTCGGTCTGCTGCTCCTGCACCAGCTCGACGAGAACAGCTCCGCGGCCGAGATGAGCTCGTACCTCCTCGTCTTCGGCCTGGGGCTCGGCCTGGTCATGCAGGTCCTCGTGCTGATCGTGCAGAACTCCGTCTCGTACGAGGATCTCGGCGTCGCCACCTCCGGCGCCACCTTCTTCCGCTCCATCGGCGCCTCGTTCGGCGTCGCCATCTTCGGCACGGTCTTCGCGAGCCGGCTGGGCAGCGAACTGACCTCCGCGCTCCGGGGGCAGGACCTCCCGCCGAGCCTCAGCGTGGACGCGCTGAAGTCCGACCCGAAGATCATCTCCGACCTCCCGGCCGCACTCCGGCCGTCCGTCGTCGAGGCGTACTCCACGTCCATCACGGACGTCTTCCTGTACGCGGCCCCGGTCGCCCTCGCAGGCTTCGCGCTCGCCTGGTTCCTGCGCGAGGACAGGCTGCGGGCCTCGGTGACGGCACCCGACGCCACCCAGACGCTGGCCAGCAACCCCGTGGAGCGCTCCTCGTACGACGAGGTGTGCCGCGCGCTGTCCGTGCTCGGCACCCGCGAGGGGCGGCGCGAGATCTACAAGAAGATCACCGCCCGCGCCGGGTACGACCTGCTGCCCGCCACGAGCTGGCTCCTGCTGCGGATCAGGCGCTACGGCTGGGCCGAGCCCGCCGTCCTCGCCGAGCGCAGCGCGGTGCCCCTGCACGTCGTCATCGCGGCCGCCCGCCAGGTCGAGGAGCGGCGGCTCGCCGTACGGGAGGGCCTCGACCTCGTCCTGACCGACCAGGGCCGCGAGGCCGCCGAGAAGCTGTCCAAGGCCCGCGAGGAGTCCCTCGCCGAGCTCCTGGGCGACTGGTGGGGCCCGGACCGGCCCACCGACCTGGTCAGCCTCGTGGAGGAGCTGAACGCCGAGATGTGCGGCTCCAACCAGGAACGCCCCCACAACGGAACCGTCCCGAAGCCGGCCGGCCGGGTGTGGCTCACCAAGTGACCCCGGCGCGGCCCGGCGCATGACAGACGAAAACCTGACGCGCGAGCCGTTCAGGCGGTGAGGCTCTTGGCGAACCAGTGCTCGGCGTACACGTCGTCGTTGTACGCCTCGGTCTCCGCGTAGCCGTGCCGGGCGTACAGCGCCCGCGCCTCCACCAGGTCGCCCCGGGTGTCGAGGATCAGCCGCCCGGCCCCGAGCGCCCGGCCCGCCGCCTCGGCCGCCCCGAGAAGAACGGCACCGCCACCCCTGCCCCGCAGATCCCCGCGTACGAAGACACGCTTGAGCTCGCCCGTCACCGCGTCCCGGAGCCGTACGCCCGCCATGCCCGCAGCCTCGCCGTCGTGCCGCGCGACGACCAACACCCCACCCGGCGGGGCGAATTCGGCCCCGCTCTCGGCGGCGATCTCGCGTTCCAGCTCGGCGGGGTCGGTGTCGTGCCCGCGGTGCAGCCGGTACCAGCGGTCGCTGACCTCCGTGTAGTACGCCCGCCAGAGGGCGACCGCAGCCGGCGAGTCGAAGGGCTCGGGGGCGACGGTCCAGGGTCCCGGGACACCGGGCGTACGTGTCTTCATGGCGGGCATTGTCACGAGGACCCGTACGCCGTCCGCAAGCGATTTACCGCCGGCTCACCCGGCGGCCCGCTTCAGGGCCCGCAGGTGGATGTGGGTGACCTCGGGGGAGTCGACGACCGAGACCTTCTCCCACTCGATCTGGTCGGTGCCCAGGTTGTCGAAGAGCCGGGTGCCGGCGCAGGCGAGGACCGGGACGACGTGGAGGAGGAGTTCGTCGAGGAGGCCGGCGCGGATGAACTGCTGGATCAGGTTCGCGCCGCCCGCCAGGGAGACCCCCTTCTCGCCCGCCGCCTCATGGGCCAGGGCGAGCGCGTGCTCGGGGCCCTCGGTGACGAAGTGGAAGCTCGTGCCGCCCTCCTTCACCACGGTCTCGCGGGGGTGGTGGGTGACGACGTACACCGGCATGTGGAACGGCGGCTCGTCGCCCCAGGGCACCTCGCCGCTGATGAACATGCCGTGGCCCATGACCACCGCGCCCGACCGGGCGACCCACTCGGCCACCACGTCGTTGTCCTGGCCCTCCGTCCCGCCCTTCTGCCCCAGCATCTCGCGGAACGCGCGCAGCCCGTACACCCAGTTGTGAATCCGTTCGCCGCCGACGCCCAGCGGGTGCTCGGCCCCCGCGTCGGGGCCGGTGATGAATCCGTCGAGCGACAGGCCGATCCGTGCGACGACCTTGCTCATGATGTTCTCCTCGGTATCAGGAGGCGCCCCTGTGCCGCCCCTCACTCGTGCTCTCACCCATGCGTCGAACGAGGGACGCCGTAGTCGACACGCTGCCGCACGGATGTCGCGAGCGCTGTTTGGGGAGCGCTGCGCGGGCAACCCGGCTGGGGAAGCGGCCCACTGGGCCCAGAACCCGGAAGGCATTCCATGTCCACAGGCGTGATCATCCTTCTGATCGTGGTCGCGGTGGCTCTCGTGGCCGCCGTGGTCGCCCGGTCCGTGGCGGCCCGCGGGGCGGGCGGCGGGCGAGGTCTGAAGCGGCGCTTCGGGCCCGAGTACGACCGGGCCGTCGCCCGGCACGACGGCGACACCAAGGCCGCCGAGCACGAACTCGAAGAGCGGGTGAAGCGGCACGGATCGCTGCGCGAGCAGCCGCTGGAGCCCTCGGCGCGGGAGCGGTACACGGTCCGCTGGACCGCGGTCCAGGAGCAGTTCGTCGACTCGCCGCGCGACGCCGTCGTCGAGGCGGACCGGCTGATCGCCGAGGTGGCCGGCGCCCGCGGGTTCCCGGACGGCGGCAGTTTCGACGAGCAGCTCGACGCGCTCTCCGTGCACCACGCGCACCACGTCCACGGCTACCGGCGCGTCCACCGGGCCGCGCACACACCCACGGCCGGCTCCGGCGCGGGCCCCGCGGCCGGTACGGAGGAACTGCGCGAGGCCCTGGTCGAGGCCCGCGCGCTCTTCCAGGACCTGACGGCCCCGGTCCGCGGGGAGGAGAAGGCGCTGTCCCGCGGCAAGAGCGACCCCCGGGAGAAGACCGAGGAAGCGCCCGCGACCACCCGAACCGACACCGAAAGCTCCCGCGGCCGCGCACACGCGCCGTGGGCCCTCAACAGGCGCCATGTGAAGGGGAGTTGAGAGCCATGCCGGACGACAACACAACGGCCGCACCCCCGCCCCCGCCGGAACGGCGCAACGACAGGCCGACGTCCGCCGAACGACCCACGTCCGCCGACCGGCCGACGTCTCCCGACCGGACCGAGGCACCAGACGGGACCGGGGCACCCGACCAGGCCGAGGCCGCTGGGCGGACCGGGATACTCGGCCGGATCGCGGCTGCTGCGGGCCGGACCGAGAGTCCCGGGCGCGCCGAGACTGCCGGGCGCGCCGAGGGCGCCGGGCGTGCCGAGACACCCGACCGGACTGGTGCACCTGACCTGACCGGGGCACCCGGCCGGGCCGAGGCTGCCGACCGGACCGGGACTCTTGGCCGGACCGAGACACCCAGTCAGGCTGAGGCTGCTCGCCGTACCGAGATGTCCGGCCGGACCGGGTCTGCTGACCGGGCCGAGGGCATCAGGCGTGCCGAGGCACCCGACCGAACCGGGGCACCTGACCTGACCGGGGCTCCCGACCGGACTGAGGCTGCCGACCGGACCCGGACACCCGGCCGTGCTGGGGCGCCTGACCTGACCGAGGCATCTGGCCGGGCCGAGACACCCGGCCGGCCCGTCACTTCCGCCGGGGTCCCCGCTTCCGGCACCGGCTCAGCCACACCCGCCCCATCAGGGGCGCGGGGAACTGCGCGACCGGCCCAGGCCGACCGGCACATGACCACGACGGGAAGTCCCACGGCTCCCGAAGGCACGGCTGTCCCTGGCACTCACGGCAAGGCAACCCCCGAAACCGCCGGAGGCACCCGCACAGGCGGACGCCTGATGTCCCCCGACACCGGCGAAAAGTGGTCCCTCCAACTCCAGCACGCGGTGGCCGGCTTCATCGACGGACCCCGGGGCTCGGTGGAGGAGGCCGACAAGGTCCTCCAGGAGGTCGCGGCACGATTCACCGACGCCGTGACCGAGCGTCGCCGCACGCTCCGTACGTCCTGGCAGACCACCGGCGAGGACAAGGCCGACACCGAACAACTCCGCCTGGCCCTACGGGACTACCGGGAACTGGCGGAACGGCTGCTGCGGCTCTGAACCCACAAGCCCCCGCGAGCCCACGTACGTTCACGAACTCCCGCACACCATAAGCAACTTGCGCAGCGAGGCCCTGCCCCGGGCCATGTGTCGGGGCAGGGCCTCACCCGTGCCCCGAGAGGGCGGCGCGGTCTCGACGAGGACGAGGACGCAGACGCGGACGGCCTCAGCCCGCGCGCCGCTCGTGCCACTCGCGGACGATCTCCTCGACGTCGTACGGCTTGAGGCCCAGCGGCGGGCCGGGCGGCGGCTTGAACATCATCTCGCGGATCTTCTTGTTGATCTCCGTGATGATCCGCCGTACCGCCTGCTCCGACGGCGCCTTCGCGGCAGCCTCAAGCGCGTCCTCGGCCTCCTTGCGGAGGGCCAGCGTCGGCGGCAGTACGGTCAGGCCCTCGCGGATCATCTTCTGCTTGATCCACCACAGTTCGTCGTACGACGTGTCGGGGCCGCTCGTCAGCGGCTTGCCCATGCCGGGAAGATCGGCGAACTCCCCACGGGCCTCCGCATCGCGGATCTGTCTGTCGACCCAGGACTCGAAGCTGACACCAGGAGGCTTGCGCTCGGTCATGCGTCCATTGTGCCGGAAGGTGTGCGAGCCGTGCCGGGACGGACGGTGTGAGACCGCGCCGAGCCGTGTGCCACCGCGCCGAGCTGTGTGGGGCTGCGCCGGACGGTGTGGGGCCGGGCGAATTATCATTCGGCGGCGACACCTCGCCGGGGCGTCAACCGCGTCCTGGCGCGGGACAATTGGAACGCGGGAACGCGCGGGAACGAAGGAGCACATGTGCTCGAACTCACCATGGCCACGGTGTCCGGTACGGAAGCCGGCGCGACGGCCGGTATGCAGATGGCCGACGCGCCGAGCGAGCCGGGTGCCGTGCTGCGGGTGGGGCGGGACCGGGGCGTGTGCCGCCTCGCGACGCCCGACGACTGGCTGTTCGTCTCGCGGGTGCACCTGGAGTTCCTGTGCGGGCCCGAGGGGAGCTGGCAGGTGACCTGGCTGCGGGGCTCGCACGACGACCCCTCGTCCGAGGTGCGGTTCACCCTGGTCGGCGGGGCCGCCCCGCAGATCCTGCCGTACGGCGGGACGGCCAAGCTGCCCCTCGGCGGTTCCGGCGAACTGATCATCTACGACCGCACGGGGCCCCGCAGCGTCAACGTGGGCTTCTACCACGAGGCCTGACCCGGAAGGCCCTGGCAGAGGCGCGGGAGGGGCTACGGCAGTACGCGCGCCAGCGCGAAGCCGTCGTACCCCTTCGAGCCCACCGTCTGAATCGCCGTGGCGGTCAGTTTCGGGTGTGTGGCGAACAGGCCGAGGGCCTCGCGGGTGCCCCGCACGCTCGGGTCGTCGCTGGTGGGGTCGGTGACGGCGCCGCCGCGGACGACGTTGTCGAGGATGATCAGGCTGCCGGGCCGGGTGAGCCTGACGGCCCACTCCACATAGCGGGGGTTGTTGACCTTGTCCGCGTCGATGAAGACCAGGTCGAAGGGGGCCGTGTTCCCGTCGCCCTCGTCGGCCAGCTTCGCCAGGGAGTCGAGCGCCGGGCCCACCCGGACCTCGGTGATCTTGTCCAGGCCGGCCCGGGCGAGGTTGCGGCGGGCCACCTCGGCGTGTCGTTCGCTGTACTCCAGCGTGATCAGCCGGCCGTCCTGCGGGAGGGCGCGGGCCAGCCAGATGGTGCTGTAGCCGCCGAGCGTGCCGATCTCCAGGATGCGGGTCGCGCCCTGGATCACGGCGAGGAGATGCAGCAGCTTGCCCTGCGGCGGGGCGACGTTGATGTGGGGCAGTCCGGCGGCGTCGCTGTCGTTCAGCGCGTCGGTCAGGGCGTCGTCCGGCGGGGCGAGGAGGCCGGTGAAGTAGTCGTCCACGTCGTGCCAGAGCTGCGGCTCGGTCATATGGGTATGCCTTTCGTCTGTCTAGTTAGGTGCGCTAACTAGTTCCGTCGCTGAATATAGCCGGTTACTGGCATGTTGGGTGGTTGTATTCCCCTCACGGCGACTCGCGGAGGCCTCACGGCGACTTGCGAGGGAGCCTCACCGGCCGTACAACACCTGCATCCGGACAAAAGGCTGAAGGACGTCAGGTGAAGAGGGGGTTGCCTGCGTCTCACGGCAGGGGGAGTGCGAGCCTCTTAGGATTCGAGCGGGAAACAGACGCACCCAGACCCATGGGACACCGGGGACGAACGGGGCGGGAGGGCCGACGGCGCGTGGCGAATGTGGAGCACGGTGGGCGACCAGGGGATGCCTTCGGGGCGGCGGCGCCCGGAGCGGCGAAGGCACGGCTGGGACTGGTCCGCGCGGGCCTCTGGCTGATCGCCGCGGTCCTGGCCGTCCGGCAGGTCGCCGTCATCCTGAGCACGCCGAAAGGCGAACGGCTGACGGACCTGGAGACCTGGGTCGGACCCAACGGCGTGCTCCACGTGAAGGGTTCGCTGTACGACTCGACCCAGTTCACGGGCACACCGTTCGCCGGGCTCGTCCTCAAGCCCCTCACCCGTTCGGCCGAACAGGCCCTCGGCTGGGGCTGGACCTTCGGCACACTGCTGCTGGTCGCCGCCCTCGGTCTGGTCGCATCGCGCGCCCTGCCGCAGCCCGTGAGCCGCCGTACGGCACTGCTCGCCGCGCCCGTCGCGATCAGCCTGCTGATGCTGTCGCTGCCCGTGCGCAACACGCTGTACCTCGGCCAGACCAGCATCATTCCCGTTCTCCTCGTGCTCCTCGGCTGCTTCGCCGTGCACGGGGAACGGGCGAGCGGGGTGCTGATCGGGCTCGCGGCGGCCCTCCAGCCGACCGTCCTCCTCTTCGCGCCGCTCCTGTGGTTCACCGGCCGCCGCCGGGCCGCCGCCTCCACCGGGATCACCTTCGCCGCGGGCACCGCGCTCGCGTGGGCGGCGATGCCGCACGACTCGTACACGTACTGGGTGCACCACCTGGCCGGAGTCGGGCTCGGGCGGCCCGCCGACGACCTCGCCAACCAGTCGCTGCACGGGGCGTTGCTGCGGCTCGGCCTCGAAGGCCCGCTGGAGATCGGGCTGTTCCTGTCGCTGGGCGCGGCCGTCGCCGTACTGGGCCTGCGCCGCGCCGTGCGCTACGCCCGCGACGGGCAGTTGCTGCTCGCGGTCGCGATCACCGGCTGTGTCGCCGTCGCCGTGTCGCCCACCACCTGGCAGCACCAACTGCTGTGGGTGCTGCTCGCGTTGGTCGGCCGCGTCGGCAAGAAGGCCGGCGACCGGTACGTATGGCCCGTCGCCGTCATCCTGGTGATGACGCTCCCGGCGAAGATGATGCTGCCGAACATGGCGGCCCTCTACCCGCTGCGTGACAACGTCGTCCTGCTCGCCGCCCTCGCCGCGGCCACCGTGGTTCCGTTTCTGTCCCGTACGTCGGAGTACTACCGGTCGCCCATCCCGACCGAGTACGCGCAGCCGGTGCCCACGCGCTGGAAGCACGTACCCCTGCTGCCGTTCCTGCGCCGGGTCCTCACCCGCCCGAACCTGCTGCTCGAACTGCTGCTGATCCGCGTCGGCTACTCCGCGTACCAGCAGGTCAGGCTCGCGGCGACCGGCGGCACCAACGCGGGGGGCCGGGCCACGGCCGAGGAGCACGGCGAGCAGGTCTACGCGATCGAGAAGTTCCTGCGGATCGACATCGAGCGCTGGGTCAACCACGCGGTGGTGGACGTCCCTTGGCTGCAGAGCTTCTTCGACTTCTACTACACGTCGTTCCACTTCGTGGTGCCGCTGACCGTCCTCGGCGTCCTCTACGTCCGCCGCCCCGCCGAGTACCGCTGGGCCCGCGCGGCGCTCGGCTTCGCCACGCTGTTCGCGCTCGTCGGCTTCTGGCTCTACCCGCTGGCCCCGCCGCGGCTGATGCCGGGCCTCGGCTTCATCGACACCGTGAACGGCGTGCAGGACTTCTCCCGGCCGGACTATGGCGCGATGACTGAGGTCACCAACCAGTACGCGGCCATGCCGTCCCTGCACTTCGGCTGGTCCCTGTGGTGCGGCATTGTGATCGCGGTCCTGGCGCCCAAGTGGTGGATGAAGGCACTTGGCCTGCTGCATCCGCTGTTCACGGTATCCGCGATCGTCGCGACCGCCAATCACTGGGTCCTCGACGCTGTCGGCGGCGCGGCTGTGGTCGGTGTGGGCTTCGGTCTGACCCACCTGCTCGTGGGGCCGCGCGCCGTTGTCGATGCGGCAGTCAAGGACGCGCACCAGCCCGACTCCCGAGGCGCGCAGACCGGGGAGCGATCACACGCGGGAGGCTGACCCGGGACGGTCAACCGGCGTGCCAGGAGCCTGAGTTCCCCGTCACGTGTGACATTCGAGTGTTTTGAAAACATCTGTTCGCTGCGCTCGCGTTCGTCTGAACTGTTCATGGCAGAAAGAGATCTGCCGGAGCAGGACCAGGACCACCCGAATGTGAGGACAGCGTATGAAGCGCAAGTTGGGCGTGGCGATCGGTATTGCGGCCCTGTGTGCCGGGGGCGCGATCGGCATGACGGGGACGGCGTCGGCCGCCGAGACGGGGGCGCAGGCCACCTACTTCGTTCTCTACGAGGACGACAGCTACGGCGGCCGGCACGCGAACTTCTCCGGTTCCGATGTCGAGCTGAACAACAAGTACTGGGTCGGCAGCACCTCTGCGTTCGCGCAGAACGGCGGCAGCTCGATGCGGAACAACACTGGTTCCAACGTCGGCCTGTGGGACGTCGGCACCTCGTGCACCGGTGCCTCGTACACCGCGAGGGCGAACACCGTCGACTCCGACTTCAGCAACAACAACTTCGACAACAAGGCAAGCTGCGTCCGCTTCCTGTGATGCCGGGGGCGGCGCCGGCTTGTCCGGCGCCGCCCGCTCTTCTCCGAGGTGGATGAATGATCAGGAACCGGCTGGCGGGCACAGCCGCCCTTGTGCTTCTCGCCACGGGGTGCGCGGCGTCGCCCGAGGAAGCCTCGAAGACCGTCCTTGCGGCGGCCCCCGAGCCGACGAAGGCGGTCAGGGACCTCCTTCTGCCCTTCGACGCCTATCAGTTGTCGGTCAACGAGATCTATCTGATCGAGAGCGCCCAGGATCTCCTGACCCGAGATTGTTTGAAGGAACGGGGATACGACTGGGAGGTCATCGGTGACCGCAAGCAGTACCCCGATCTGCGCAACCGCCGCCGATACGGGGTCATCGAGATGCCGGTCGCCGAAGAGATGGGCTACAAGGCCAATGCCCGGCTGCTGGGCTCCACCGACGTCACGGCCCGAAAGATGGATCGCGAGGCGCGGCTGAGCCCAGCGGCGAGGAAGGCCGCGACGGATCCCACCGACGGCTGCTACAAGCTGGCGGGCGACGAGCTGGCGCGCGGAAACCAGGAGGACGAGGACTTGGTGAGCAGGCTGAACTTCCAGAGCCTCGACGAGGCGCTCAAGAGCCCGAACGTGGTCCCCGCGATGCACGCCTGGGTGCAGTGCATGGCGGAGAAGGGGCATGAGTACAAGGACTTCAACGCCGCTGCAGGGGACCCTCGATGGGCGAAATCCAAAACGCCGTCCCGTGCGGAGAAGGAAACTGCCGAAGCGGATGTGACCTGCAAACAGCAAGTCGGCCTTGTGAAGTCGTTCACCGAGACGGAGAAGAGCATCCAGCAGCGGGAGATCCGCAAGCACAGGGCCTATTTCGAGCGCCTGGCGTCGGCCAAGCAGCGCCATCTCGTGGCCGCCCGCGTCGTGCTCGACCGGGGCTGACGTCCCCGGAGAGGCTCGGGTTGTCACGGGTGGTCGCGGTTGAGGAACCAGACGGTCCAGATCGCGGCCGAACACAGCAGGGCAAGCCGGAAGACGAGCCACCAGCGGCTCCGGACGAAGCGCCGGGACAGGACCTGAACAGGCCTGACGAAGCGCCCGCTGCGCAGGCTCGCAGTGAGGAACTCCTGTTCTAGAGGGGTCAGATCGGACGCCGGACCCTCCGCCCCGATGAAGGCGTCCCGTGCAGACAGCAGGCGGGCCCCGCGGTACAGGGCGTCCGGATCCCGGTCCAGTTGCTCCCACTCCCGCGCGGACTCCGTCATGCGCCGCAAGAGGCGCAGACGCTCGCGGTCGCTCTCCACCCAGGCACGCAGCCGTGGCCAGGCGGTGATGAGCGCCTCGTGCGTGAGGTCCGCACCGACGCCGTCGACGGTCAACAGCCGTGCCCGGACGAGCGCTTCGAGTACGGCCTCCGCGTCCTCGGACCGGACCAACTCGGCGCGGTCGGCGGGGCGCCGGGTGTCCGGTGCCTCCTCCCCCGGGGTGATAAGCCGCAGCAGCATCCCCCGGGCGAGTTCCGTTTGAGCCTCGGTGAAGCCTGCGAAAACCTCCTCGGCCGTGTGAGCCACGGCTCCCTGGACCCCGCCGAGCGCCTCGTACGCGTCCAGTGTCAGTGTGCGGGCCCGGCGGCGGCGCCACAGCTCCAGCAGGGCGTGCGACATCAGGGGCAGGGCGCCGGGCTCCTGCGCCACGTCGGAGATCATCCGGGCAGTCAGCGCACGCTCGACGACCAGCCGTCCCGCCGTGGCAGGCTTCACGATCGCGTCTCGCACCTGTTCCGGGGACATGGGACCCACCAGCAGAGTCGCCGCGTTGAGCGCCTCGACGAGTTCGTGATGGTCGGCACAGCGCCCGTAGAAGTCAGCCCGGACCGCGATGACTACGCGTAACCGGGTCTTGGGAGCGTCCGAACGGGAACGGAGCAGGTCGCGGATGAACTCCGCCCGCTGCACTGGATCGTGGCAGAGCGTGAAGACCTCCTCGAACTGGTCGACCACGAGCACGGTGTCAGCATGGCTCTCCAACGGCCGCAGCAGCGCGCCATGGCTCCGTGACGGAGACCCCCCGGGAGCGCAGATACGTATGGCGGCCGGTCGTCCGTCCTCCTCACCAAGGCTCCGCAACGCGGGCACGAGCCCCGCGCGCAGCAGCGAGGACTTGCCGCTGCCCGACGCTCCGACGAGTGCGACGAAGTGGTGTTTGCGGATGAGGCCAACGAGGTCGTCGACGAGTTGCTCGCGCCCGAAGAACAGCGCACCGTCCTCCGCCTCGAACCGGGCCAGCCCGCGAAAGGGAGCAGGCTCGTCCTCGTCGCGCACCGCGGGCAGGACGGCCAGTTCCTCGGCGAGTTCGCGCCAGCGGGGTTCCCACTCCTCCCCCCGCCCGCCGCAGGCGTTGACGTACGCCAGGGCCACCGGCAGAGAGGGCAGCCGTTCACCTGCGGCGGCACTCGACAGTGTGGGCGCGGAGTAGCCAGCGCGACGGGCCATCTCTCGGTAGGTGGGACTCCCTGCCCGTCGGCGCAACTCGCGAAGTTCGTGCGCGAAACGCTCCACTGGTCCCGCCGCAGGATCCAGCGACTTCTCGGAACGTCCCACTGCTCCCCCTAGCCCTTCCCGATTCGCACTGCTCAAACAGTGGTTCACGGTACGTGATGCGGCATTGATAGGCGGCCCGGAAGGCGGCTGACCATCAATCTTCCAGCCACTTGACTCTTGGTCGCACAGGTCCTGCCCTCTCACAAGGAGTCAGCCATAGCCACGCCACAGCACCTCGCGCCCGACCGCCCTTCCCTCGGTCCGTCCGTACCGCCTCGGCCACGCGTCTCGCGGGCCCGGATGCCGGCGTACGTCGCCGTTGTGGCCCCGGCGGCTGTGACCGTGCTGCTCGGCCTGTGGGGCATCCGCCGGGAGGGATCGCTGTGGCAGGACGAGGCCGTGACCTACGACATGGCTCACCGCAGTCTCCCCGACCTGTGGGCGACGTTGGGCCACGTCGACGCGGTGCACGGCTTTTATTACCTCCTGATGCACGGCGTATTCCGGCTCTGGGAGGGCGGGCTGGTCGCGCTGCGCCTGCCGTCCGTGCTGGCCATGACCTGTGCCACGGCAGGTGTTGCCGCACTGGGCCGTCGGCTCGCCGGGGCGCGGACCGGACTCGCCGCGGGAATGGTGTTCGCGCTGCTGCCCGTAGTCCAGCGCTACGCGCAGGAGGGCCGCTCGTACGCGCTGGTGACCGCACTAGTCGTGGCGCAGACCTGGGTCCTTGTCCGGGCGTGCACCGAGCGGCGCTGTAACTGGTGGGCCGGATACGCCGTGCTGGCCGCTTGGTCCGCCCTGCTGCACGAGTTCGCGCTCCTTGCGCTCGTTGCTCACGGCGTTACCGTGCTCGCCACCCGACTGCCGCGTGCGGTCGTCGCGTTGTGGGCGGCAGCGTGCTGCTGCGCGGTGGCGGTGACGGCGCCCTTGGTACTGCTCAGCCTGGGCCAGTCCCGGCAGGTTGCCTGGATCGAGGTGCCCGCAGGCGGAGACCTTCTGGGGTTCCTGCTGACCACCGGCATCGGACTGGCCTGCGCGGCAGTGGGTCGACTTGCGGCGGCGGCCCCTCGGGGAACGGGACTCGGCACCGTGGCCCTGCCCCTACTCGTGGTCCCCCCGGCATCGTTACTGCTGACGTTCGCGTTCCAGCCTCTCTACGTCGACCGGTATGTGCTGTACGCCCAGGCCGGTCTCGCGCTCCTCGCGGGCTCGGCCCTTGACACACTGTGGCGTTACGCGCGAATGCGTGCGGTCCTGGCGCTCGCGACAGCCGCCGCAGTTGTCGCGTTGGCACCGGTGGGAACACATCTGCGCAGCCCAGCGAGCCGGGCCGACGATGTCTTAGCCGTCGACCGCGCGCTGCGGGAAGCGGCGGCACCCGGCTACGGCGTGGTTTTCCTCCCGGGCAGTCGCCGGGTGTGGACCCTCCAACGGGAGCCGGCATCGTACGGTCTGGCTGACGTAGCGCTGGCCGCCGCACCCCACGCCTCGCACACCCTGTATGGCGATGAGCTGCCGCCCGCAGGCATCCGGACGGAGATGCTGCGCGTCTCACGGATTGTGGTGGTGCGTGAGCCCGCGCGCGAGCTCCTTGAGTCGAACGAGAGGGAGGAGGTGAAAGAAGCGACGCTGCGCGAATACTTCACGCGGTGCGCCCGCCGCACTGTCGCCACAGCACTGATCGATGTGTACGAACGCGGTGACAGCTGTTGACCTCAGGGGCACCCGTGCCATGAAGATCAACACGTCTCGGCGGTGACCAGCCACCCACTTCTTTGGAGGACATCATCACGCAGCACCTGGATACCGCAGGGCTACTCCCAAACGGCGGCGGCTCTCGGCCTGCGGCGCCCAGAGCTGTCCGGCAAGGGAGCCGGATGGGACGGGCGGTGCCGGTGACCGTCCCGGCCGCGGCCGCACTGGCCCTGGGCCAGTGGGGGATCCACCGGCGGGACAGCATGTGGCGGGACGAGTCAGTCACCTACCAGGTGGCTCATCGGTCCCTGGGAGATCTGTGGGGCCTGCTGGGCCACATCGACGCCGTGCACGGCCTGTACTACCTCCTCATGCACGCGGTGTTCGCCCTGTGGGACGGCGGCCTGTCGGCCTTGCGCCTGCCCTCAATGGTGGCGACTGCTCTGGCGGCGGCCGGCGTCGGGGCGATCGGCGCCCGGCTGGCCGGACACCGGGCTGGCACGCTTGCGGGGCTGGTCTTCGTGCTGGTGCCGATCACACAGCAGTACGCGCAGGAAGGCCGCTCGTACGCGCTGGTCACCGCGGGCGTCACATGGGCGACGTACTTCTTCCTCCGGGCCACCGGTGCCTCCCACGGCCGCTGGTGGACGGCGTATGCCCTCACTCTCGGCCTCGCCTGCTGGCTGCACGAGTTCGCGGCCCTGGCGCTCGTTGCCCATGGGCTGACGCTGTGGTGGTTACGCTCGTCCCGGCAGGTGTGGCTGCGTTGGGGGATCGCGGCAGCCGGTGTGGCGGCGAGCCTGCTGCCCCTGGCGGTGGCGAGCGCGGCGCAGGCAGAACAGCAACTGGGCTGGCTCGGGCGCCCAAGCCTCAGCGCGTGGCTGCAGTTCTTGGCGCTCTCGGCCGTGGGCGCGCTGCTCTGCCAGCTCCTTGTAAGTGAGGGCTCTGTCGAGGCCGCCGCCCTGTCCCGTCTGTCCCTGCCCCTGCTGGTCGCCCCGGCTGGCCTGCTGATGGTGATTTCGCTCATCAAGCCGTGGTACGTCGACCGGTACGTGCTGTACGGCATGACGGGACTGGCGTTGCCGACCGGGGCCGCGCTGGAGTGGGCGATCGGGCAACGGCACCGACTCGCACCTGCTGCCCGTGTGCTGACCGCCTGTTTGCTGGCGGGCGCGGCGGTTGCGGTCCTGTTGCCGTGGTCGCTGTTGGTGCGCTCGCCTGAGAGCCGCAAGGACGATGTCGTAGCGGTCGCCCACACCGTGGATAAGTCCACCACTAAGGGCGACGGTGTCCTGTTCATGCCCGCCAGGCGTCGCGAGTGGCTGCTCTCGTACCCTGCGGTCTACCACCGCCTGAACGACCTGGCTCTAGCGAAGTCCCCAGCTGCCTCGCACACCCTGCAAGGCACCGAGCTGTCCGCCGACGAGATCCGGCGTCGCATCCTTGCGGCGAACCGTATCGTCGCGCTGACCGATCCACCGGGGCAGCCGCTCGACTCTTTCGCACAGGAGAAGGTCAAACGGCAGACGCTGAAGACCTACTTCGAGCCTTGCGAGCGCATCCAGGTACGCGGCGCGCAGATTGTCGTCTACGCCCAAGCCGGCCACTGCACGCCGTAACAGTATTCGATTCACATGGAATCTCCTTTTCATTCGATCGTGAATCTCATTTGATTGACCTGCGGTGCTCGGGCACGGTCGTTGTCAGCCTCGTTGTCTTCGAAGAGGGGAAGGATAATTTCGTGAAGCGCAGAATCTCCGTGCTGCTCGGCCTCACGATGCTCATGTCGGTAGGTACGGCCGGGTTCATGTCGGCCACCGCCTCCGCCGGTGAAACTGGAACGCGGGCCACCTACTTGGTTCTCTACGACGGTCAGAACTTCACGGGCCGTCAGGCGAGCTTCTCCGGTAGTGATCGCGATTTACGCGACAAGTACTGGGACGGGACCACAACAGTCATGGACAACATGGCCAGTTCTATGCGGAATAACACGCAGTCCTCCATACGTATGTGGAATACGGGCGGCACTTGTACTGGAAACAGCTATTCTGCTCGCCCGAGCAGTGCAGACGCGAGCCTGGACGCCCTCGGTGACAGTGTGAGCTGCGTGGTGTTTCTCTAGCCAGTCGGCGAGATGGATTTCCCGGGGATCCATCTCGCCCGAGGCGGATGTCGACGCTCCATCGGCGCTGCTTCCGCGCCCGGGGATGTTTCGATGCCAATGGAATGTCTTTTATGTGGTGAACTGGTTGGAAGTTTAAATCCCCTGTGTCCTATTTATTCCCCCTCAGGTACCTGCTGTAGGAAACAAATGATCTGGTGCGAGCCCGGCGCCTGTGTGAGGATTCGAGCGACGGCGACGGGGGCCGTTTCCTCTTGGCTTCCGTCATGACGGCCGCCGATCAGTGACTCGATCGGTGGCGTGCCAAAGACGACAGGGGGAACATTGATTTCTGTTCGCTTAGGTGCCGATGCCCTTATGGGTGCGACGTTTACGGTCTCGCCGCTTGCTCAAATGGGTTTCCAACTCGACTTCGGTCGCATGGCCGCCGGTGGCGGCAACTGGATGGAACAGGCAGCGGTCAAGGAACTCATGGCCCGTCGTGACATGCAATTACTCGCGGCCATCCGCCGCGAAACGCGAAATTATGTGCCAGGTTTCATGTTCGCCCACTCGGGCCCTCGTGGATCGCTGGAATCGGAACTGCATCAGGTGGCCTCGACTCCGAGCGGGGTGGTTGCGCGTCAGGTGGGCAGATTTCTGAGAAGAGCGCGTACGGACCAGCGGTCGGCGTCCGTCGACTTCCGCAGGATTCTGTCTTTCCTGGAATCCGGGGAAGAATCGTTCGCCGAGCGAGTCGCCTGGGAAATGGGCCACTTCTGGTCGGCATTCATGTCGGCTCGCTGGAACGCTATCTGTTATCAGATGGAAGGTGATATTCGGCACCGGGCCGCTTCCATGGCTCGCCGCGGACTGAGTGCCACGCTAAACTCCCTGCACCCTGCCTTCTCGTACGATTCCGGCGCACTGCACATACAGCACGACCGTACGTGGAGCCTGTTCGAATGCAGACGGATCGTGCTCCACCCCTCGGCTCTGGTGACGACCTGGATGCTGCGTCACGACCCGTGGGGCGAGTCCGGGACGCATCTCGCGTACCCGGTGGGGACCGGCGCGAAGGTCGATCACGGGGTGGAGCAGTCCATGGTGGATCCGCTGGGTCAGGTCATCGGAGAGGCCCGGAAGTTACTGCTAGCCGATCTGGGAAGTTCCCGGACCACCACGGAGCTCGCCGAACGGCACCACATGAGCGCGTCGACCGTCTCGTACCACCTGCTCCGACTGCACCGCGTGGGCCTGCTGAACCGGACGCGGGAGGGCAGCCGGGTGTACTACCAGCGGACGCCCGAGGCGGACCGCCTCGTCGCACGCCGCGACTGCCGGATGGCGGCCAAGCTGGGCAGGAGTTCCGGCACCCGGGGCGCGGTGCCCGCCCCCCGGGTGTCGAGCGGGGCGGTGTCCCTCTCGCAGCGTTTCGTCGGCGCTTCTTCCGCCGAGCTCAAGGGAGGCAGGGGCGGGGCGTAGGGGGGATGCCCCTGCCTCCCGCGTAGCGGGTCACCGGCGGCTCAACCGGCGCTGACCTGCAGTTCCTTGACGCCGTTGATCCAGGCCGAGCGCAGCCGGCGCGGGTCGCCCGCCAGCCGGAGGCCGGGCATCGCGTCGGCGATCGCGTTGAAGATCAGGTCGATCTCCAGGGTGGCCAGCGACTTGCCGAGGCAGAAGTGCGGGCCGCCGCCCCCGAAGCCGAGGTGCGGGTTCGGGTCGCGGGTGATGTCGAAGACCTCGGGTGAGTCGAAGACCTCCGGGTCGTTGTTGGCGGAGGAGTAGAAGATGCCGACGCGGTCGCCCTTCTTGATCCGCTTGCCGCCCAGTTCGGTGTCCTGGGTCGCCGTGCGCTGGAAGGAGACGACGGGTGTCGCCCAGCGGACGATCTCCTCGGCGGCGGTCGCCGGGCGCTCCCGCTTGTAGAGGTCCCACTGGTCGGCGTGGGTGAGGAAGGCGTGCATGCCGTGGGTGATGGCGTTACGGGTCGTCTCGTTGCCCGCGACGGCCAGCATCAGTACGAAGAAGCCGAACTCGTCCGAGCCGAGGTTGCCCTCGTCCTCGGCGGCGACCAGCGTGGTGACGATGTCCTTGGCCGGGCACTGCTTGCGGTCGGCGGCCATGTTCATCGCGTAGGCGAGGATCTCGGTGGCCGACTCCGCGCCGACCTCCTCGGTGATCGCGTACTCCGGGTCGTCGTACGCGATCATCTTGTTGGACCAGTCGAAGATCTTGGCCCGGTCCTCCTGGGGGATGCCGATCAGCTCGGCTATCGCCTGGAGGGGCAGTTCGCAGGCGACCTCGGTCACGAAGTCGAAGGAGCCGCCGGGGCCCGCGTTCGCCAGCGCGGTCTCCATGATCCGGCCCGCGCGGCCGCGCAGGTTCTCCTCCAGCGCGCGGATGGCCCGCGGGGTGAAGCCGCGCTGGACGATCTGGCGGACCCGGGTGTGCTCGGGCGGGTCCATGTTCAGCAGGATCAGCCGCTGGGCGTCGATCGCGTCGCGCTCCATGTGCTCGCCGAAGCGGATGATCGCGGTGTTGAGGGTGGAGGAGAACAACTCGGGGTGCGTGGACACGTACTTGACGTCGGCGTGCCGGGTGACGGCCCAGTAGCCCTCGTCCCCGAAACCGGCGAGATTGGGCGGCTGGGGGATCCAGCGGACCGGTTCGGTCCGACGCAGCTCGGCGAACTCCGGGAAGGGCACACGGTGGTGCAGCACGTCGGGATCGGTGAAATCGAACCCGTCGGGCAGCGCTGGACAGGTCATCGGCAACTCCAGGTCGTGCGACGGTCGGGTTCTGGCAGTGGGGGTGCTGGTGCTGGTGGTCGGGTCTGTCGCGTTCTGACGGTCCATCAGGTACCGGGAATTGCCGTGAAGGTAGTAACGGGTTCTACAAGTGGCAAGAGGCGCGACGACCCGAATTGCGTGCGGAAGTCGTGCAGATCGCGACTTCGGGAGCTGCACGACCCTTGCGGTGACGGACGCCGGGTCAGCAGACTGCACACAGAACTAGAACGCGTACTAGTTCAGCGTGGCGGGTGGGCCGGGACGCCCGCGCCGCGCGGGTGACCCGAGGAGAGGAACTCCCCATGGCCGCGGAACCCGTGATCGTAGAAGCCGTCCGCACCCCCATCGGCAGGCGCGGCGGCGCGCTCGCCAACCTGCACCCCGCCTACCTGCTGGGCGAGACCTACCGAGAACTCCTCGGCCGTACGGGGATCCAGGCTGACTGCGTCGAGCAGGTCGTCGGCGGAGCGGTCACCCACGCCGGAGAGCAGTCCGGCAACCCCGCCCGTACGGCGTGGCTCGCGATGGGCCTGCCGTACGAGACGGCGGCGACGACCGTGAACGCGCAGTGCGGATCCTCGCAGCAGGCCTCCCACATGGTCGCCAACATGGTCGCGGCGGGCGTCATCGACGTCGGGATCAGCTGTGGCGTCGAGGTCATGTCCCGAGTACCGCTCGGGGCCGCCTCCAAGCACGGCCCCGGGAAGCCGACCCCCGACGAGTGGAACGTCGACCTTCCCAACCAGTTCGAGGCCGCCGAGCGCATCGCTCGGCATCGGGGGCTGACGCGGGAGAACGTCGACTCGCTGGGCCTCATCTCGCAGGAGCGGGCCGCGGTGGCGTGGGCGGAGGAGCGCTTCAAGCGCGAGACGTTCGCCGTACAGGTCCCCACGACCGAGGACGAGCAGCGGGCCGGGCAGGGCATGTGGCGCCTGGTCGACCGGGACGAGGGGCTGCGCGACACGTCGATGGAGGCCTTGGCGGGCCTGAAGCCGGTGATGCCGACGGCGGTGCATACGGCGGGGAACTCGTCGCAGATCTCCGACGGCGCCGCTGCCCTGATGTGGGCCTCGAAGCGGATGGCGCGGGCGCTGAAGCTGCGCCCGCGGGCACGGATCGTGGCTCAGGCGCTGGTCGGCTCCGACCCGCACTTCCACCTGGACGGCCCGATCGACGCGACGAAGGCGGTCCTCGGGAAGGCCGGGATGTCGCTCAAGGACATCGACGTCATCGAGGTCAACGAGGCCTTCGCGTCCGTGGTGTTGAGCTGGGCGCAGGTCTTCGAACAGGACCTGGAGAAGGTCAACGTGAATGGTGGTGCGATCGCACTCGGGCACCCCGTGGGGGCCACGGGGGCGCGGCTCATCACCACGGCACTCCATGAACTGGAGCGCAGGGACAAGGAGTTCGCGCTCATCACGATGTGCGCGGGCGGGGCGCTGGCGACCGGGACGATCATTCAGCGGTTGTGAGCCGCCGTTGTCGTCCAGTTGAGGAACGTGGAGAAGGCGGCGGGGTCGAGGGTGAGCATCGGCCCCGCCGGGTTTTTTGAGTCGCGGATGGCGATCATGGTGGTGGCAGCTATGTCGGCGACTTCGACGCAGTCGCCGCCCAGGTCGCCGCTGTACGTCGACTTGCGCCAGGCGAGCGGGCCGATTGGCGCGCACTCGATGCACTCGCCGCCTTGGTCGCCGCTGTAGCTGGACTTACGCCACTGGATCCCCGTCGGCATCGCGTTGCTCTCCATAGCGTTCCTCCATCACCCGCCGGATCAGCTCCGCCGAATCCCTGAGGGAGAGGGCGGCGGCCTGAAGATGATCGTAACGGAGCGAACAGTCCTTGACTGTGTCCGGGTTGGCGGTCGGATGCCCGCTTCCGTAGCCCTCCGTATAGACGATGTCCGGATCGC
Source organism: Streptomyces sp. ActVer (assembly GCF_027270795.1). Taxonomy (NCBI): domain Bacteria; kingdom Bacillati; phylum Actinomycetota; class Actinomycetes; order Kitasatosporales; family Streptomycetaceae; genus Streptomyces; species Streptomyces sp. ActVer. The sequence goes on along the minus strand of NZ_JAPWHT010000060.1, from coordinate 11,058 downwards.
TCGTGAAGCGGAAGAGGGTAAACGAGCCTTGCAACCCCGCGTGCGCTCCAGCCGAGAACGGCAGGATCTGGATGTTGATCCGGGGATTGCCGTCGAACGACAACAGGTGTGTCAGTTGCCCTCTCATGGTCTCTGCGTCGCCAATCGCCTGGTGTAGCGCAGCTTCGCTGAGGACCATCCACATGACTGGCGGCTCGCCCTTTTCGAAGATGCGTTGGCGGGCCAGCCGTACTGCGGTGCGGTCGGTCAGGTCGTTCTGATCCAGTGCGCCGAGCACGGCACGCGCGTACGACTCGGTCTGAAGGAGGCCATGGATCGCGTACGTCTGGAAGGTGCTGATCTCGACCGCCCGCGCCTCCAACTCCGCCACCTGTTGGAACCAGGCCGGTAGTTGACTACGCATCACCAGCGCGACGAGCCGCGACAGCAACCCACCCGTCCCCAGCGCCGCGTCCACCCGCTCGCTGAACTCCTGCGTGGGCAGCTTGCGGGCGGTTTCGATCTGGCCGACCAGCGAGCCGGTGTAGTTGACGATGTCGCCGAGCTGTTTCTGGGTGAGTTCGGCGGCCTCTCGATGCCGTCGCAACTCGAACCCGTAGTAGTCGAGCGGCGATGCGCCCGGGTCGAGAACGTTGATGTGGGTCACGTACGGACCTCTCTCGCACGATGTGCAACTCGGCCCACTGCGGGACTGGTTGTATCCGTTCCGTAGCCGAGGGTAGTCAAGTGCGGTCAGCCTTGTGATGTGAACTACTTCATTCCCCCCACCCTCGCGGGCCCCCGCACCACCCAGTACCGCATGCGCCTCACCGTCGGCGAGCACTCGCCGCAGTACGTCCGCCGCATCGTCCGGTCGTACCTGCGCGAGTGGGAGATGGCCGAGCTGACCGACGCCGTGGAACTGGGCGTGACCGAGCTGCTCGCGAACGTCGTACGCCATGTCCCGGACCGGCGCTGCGTGTTCCTGCTGCTGCGGCAGGTGGCGGGGGTTCGGGTGGAGGTTGCGGACGGGTGCCCCCGGCTTCCGCGCATCCCGGCCGAGTTGCCACTGGAGGCAGAAGGCGGGCGAGGGCTCGTCCTGTTGGACGCGGTGGTGGACAAGTGGGGAGTGGAGCCGGTGGCCGGTAGCGGGGTCGGCAAGACGGTGTGGTTCGAGTGCGGGCCGCGGCTCTGAAACTCCTCCGGACCCGACGTCGACGCTGCGCCCACCAGTACCGCCTCGGGTGTGAGTGTCACCCGGGCCCAGTTGTGGCGTGAGCTGCCACCGAGCCGCTTTGAGCAATGCTCAAGGCCTGTGGATCGACCTCGGGTTGGCGCGCGAAGGGCGTACCTTCCCGAGTGATCGATTGAAGGTCACCGAGTAGGCCGACGCTGCGAACGTCGGTCGGGAAGGCACGCCCGTGCTCAGCGTGGCCAACGCCGATGGCACCACCCCGAATGGCTCCCTGATTGACGAGATCGTCCGCGAAGGCGCACGGCGCATGCTGGCCGCCGCACTGGAGGCCGAAGTCAACACCTACATAGCCGAATTGGCGGACGAGAGGGACGAGTCGGGCCGGCGTCTGGTCGTGCGTAACGGCCACCATCAACCCAGGGAGGTCACCACGGCGGCCGGGACGGTCGAGGTCAAGGTCCCGCGCGTGAACGACATGCGCGTCGACGAGCAGTCGGGCGAGCGCAAGCGGTTCTCCTCGGCGATACTGCCGCCCTGGTGCCGCAAGTCCCCGAAGACCAGCGAGGTGCTGCCGCTGCTCTACCTCTATGGCCTGTCCACCGGCGACTTCGTGCCCGCGCTCGAACAGTTCCTGGGCTCCTCCGCCGGCCTCTCACCCGCAACGGTGACTCGGCTGACCACCCAGTGGCAGGCCGACCACACTGCCTTCCAGGACCGTGATCTGTCCGCCACTGACTACGTCTACCTCTGGGCCAACGGCGTGCACCTGCGGATCCGCCTGGAGGAGGCGAAGGCTGCCGTTCTGGTGCTGATGGGGGTGCGGGCGGACGGCACGAAGGAGCTGATCGCGATGACGGACGGTTACCGCGAGTCGTCCGAGGCGTGGGCGGGGCTGCTGCGGGACTGCGCCCGCCGGGGCATGCGGGCCCCGGTCCTGGCCGTCGGCGACGGGGCACTGGGCTTCTGGAACGCGTTGAACGAGGTCTTCCCCGACACTCGTCATCAGCGGTGCTGGGTGCACAAGACCGCCAACGTTCTGGACGCGCTGCCGAAGTCGGCCCAGCCCGCGGCCAAGCCCGCGGTCCAGGAGATCTACAACGCCGAGGACAAGGAGCATGCGACCAAGGCCGTCCGCGGCTTCGAGCGGGCCTACCAGGTGAAATATCCCAAGGTCGTCAAGCGGATCACGGACGACGAGGACGAACTGCTGGCGTTCTTCGACTTTCCCGCGGAGCACTGGATCCATCTGCGGACCACCAACCCGATCGAGTCGACCTTCGCCACCGTTCGGCTCCGGACCAAGGTCACCAAGGGCGCCGGCAGTCGCGCGGCGGCCCTGGCAATGGTCTTCAAGCTGATCGAGTCCGCGCAGGCTCGGTGGCGGGCCGTGAACGCGCCCCACCTCGTCGCCCTCGTCCGGGCCGGAGCCCGCTTCGAACGCGGCCACCTCGTCGAACGACCCGAGGGTCACGCGGCCTGAACAACCTCAACTGATCCACAGGTATTGACAATTACTCAGCCGCGTTGCGAGGCAGCCTCTGGCCGGTGCGCCCGCCAGGAAGCAGCCCGGCGACGTCGCCGAGTGCGCCACGGAGAAGCTCAGTGTGCCGTCGGCGGCGAAGCCGAGGGTGACGTCACTGCCGGTCTTGCTCGCCGTGAAGGCGTGGTGGAGCCCTCGGGTGACTCACCCGCGTAGATCAGTCCGGCTGACCAGGGGCGGCACAAGGAGGACGGCCACGAGGGGAGGCCGCGTGTCCTGGGTCCCACGTCTGTGTTTCGGTGCGCACTGGTCCCATGGGCCGTGAGGCGGGCCGCTGTTCATGTACCGGCTCGGAGATCATAACCTCCGGATTGGCATGTTCACGCTTTGCGGGGGTTAGGGTCTCCCCTTTGAAGGTCTTGTATCTCTTGCGTGGAGGAAGAGTGAGGCAGAAGTCGGCGGTGCGTACAGCGCGATTATTTCTGGTTTTCACGGTGCTTCTGGCGTTCCTGAGCGGAGGCATCCTGACGGCGGGCCCCGTCGCGGCAGCCGCGGGCGACTCCGTCGCGGCGAAGAGCCCTCCGGTGGTCAGGGCATCCAAGCCGCTGAAGCCCGAACGTCCCATGACGCTCAAGGAACGCCGCGCCCAAGTCGACGAGATGCGGGCGCCCGAGGAGCCTGGGGCGAGCGTCAGTCTCCCGGGAAACAAGACTCTGGAGAGCAGCGCCGCCGCGCCCGTTGCCAAGGGCAAGAGGAGTCAGCCCCTTGGCAGCGCACGGGTGGCGGCCATTGGTGCCCCGACGAATCTGCGGGTGGCTCCGCACGGCTGGTTCGGCTTCGATGTGGAGTGGGGCAACGTCAAGTACGACACTCCTGTGGGTACCGAGTCGATCCACAAGGGCTTGTACCGGGCCTCGGACAACGCGCTGATCAAGCAGTGGTGCGACTCCGACCCGGACGGATCGAGTGACGATTCCGGGAAGACGTTCACCTGGGGTGTCTCCGATCCCACGATCCTGACCCAGGGCGTCGAGTACTACGTGAAGATCGCCGTGTCGGCGGACCGGGGAACGCAGTCGGACCCGTTCGGCTGGGGCTGCGCCACAGGCTGGAGCGCCGAGGCGAAGGGACCGAACATCGCGGCCCTGGGCCGACCGGTATCCGTTCCCGCCGCGGAGACGTACGGGTGTGGCTGCCTCGACACCACCGGCCGACTGCCCTTCCAGGGCTACCTCGGCGACCCGGTCAACACAGCCACCGGCGCCCAGGTCGAGTCTGCGGCGGACGCCCAAGTACCGGCTCCGGGCGTGCCGTTCGACTTGCGGAGGACGTACTCCTCCAACAACACCAACTCCGGGATCCTGGGCAAAGGCTGGTCCTCCGCCTACGACGTGCAACTCGAAGTGTCGGACACCAAGGTGGTCTACGTCGCCGACAGCGGGGCCCGGATCACCTTCGCCAAGGACGCGACCTCCGGCGCCTACACGGCCTCCTCGCTCGGTATCATGGCAACCCTCACAGGGGCGGCCTCCGGCGGGTTCACGCTGACCAGCGGAGCGAAAGAGAAGCTCGCGTTCGACACCACCGGTCGGCTCACCGGCTGGTGGGACGCGGGCGGCGTCGGCTTGTCGTTCGAGTACTCGGGCACGGACCTCGCCTCGGTGACGGACGCCGCGGGCCACGTGATCAAGCTGACCGTAGATCCGAGCAGCCATCTCCTCGAAGCGGTCGACCTCCCCGGTGGTCAGAGTGTCGACTACGGCTACACCGGCGGACTGCTGACCTCCGTCAAGGGCACTGACGGCGGCACCTACGGCTACGGTTACGACTCCTCCGGCCGTCTGACCAGTGTCACCGATCCGGCAGGACGCACGGTGATGCAGGCCCAGTACGACAGTAGCGGCCGTGTCACCCAGCACACCGACGCCGATGGCAAAACGGCTACGTTCTCCCGGGCGACGCTGGAGACCGACTACCAGGACGCGGGCGGTGGCATCTGGACCGATCTGTACAGCGGCAGCGTGCTGCGCAACCGCATCGACCCGCTCGGCAACACCACGTCGTACCAGTACGACGCGAAGCTGCGCCTCACCGCTGTCACGGACCCGGCGGGCCGACGCACGACCATGTCCTACGACTCCGCCGGCGGCCTGTTGAGCCGCATCGGCGGAGGCGTGACCCAGTCGTGGACCTACGACGCCGCCCGCAACGTGTCCACCTCCACGGACGGGCGTGGCGCGAAGACCACGTACGGCTACGACACGGCCCGGCGGCTGACCTCGGTCGACGGCCCGGCGGGTAAGACCACGTTCACGTACAACGCGGCGGGGCAGGTCGCCACGACCACCTCTCCCCGGGGCAAGGCCATCTCATTCGGCTACGACGGAAAGCAGAACCTGATCTCGCGCACGTCACCGTCCGGCGCGAAGACCACGTACACCCACGACGCTGCGGGACGCCTGCTCACCAGTACAGACCCGCGCGGCAACGCCTCGGGCGCGGATCCGGCGAAGTACACCACCACGTACGTCTACGATTCCGCCGGACGGCTGGGGAAGACCACAGACCCGGCCGGTCGCACCACCTCCTACGAGTACGACGCGAACGGCAACCAGACCAAGATGACCGACGCGGCCGACGGCGTCACCGCCTACGGCTACGACAAGTTCGACCGCGTGACCTCGGTGACAGCTCCGGACGGTTCCGCCGAGAGGACCGTCTACGACACGAACGGAAATGTCGTCTCCGAGGTGGACGCGGCGGGCGGGAAGACGACGTACGGGTACGACAAGGTCGACCGCCTTGTTTCGGTCACCTCGCCGAACGGCAACGTGTCCGGCGCGGACCCCGCGGAGTACACCACCACGTACGGCTACGACGCGGCCGGAAACCTCATCAAGACCGTCGACCCGACGGGCGCCGCGACGAACACCGTGTACGACGCCCTCGACCGGCCCGCCAAGGTCACCGACGCGCTCGGCCGTGCCACGAGCACCGGCTACGACGCCAACGGCAACGCCACGCAGGTCACCGACCCGCTGGGCAAGGTCACCAAGTACACCTACACGGCCGCCGACCTGCTCCTGACGTCGACCGACCCGCTGGGCAAAGTCACGACCTACGGGTATGACGCCGCAGGCAACCGCACCTCGGTGACCACACCGCTCGGCCACAAGACGACGTACGCCTATGACGACGATGACCGTCAGGTGCGCACGGTCGGCGGCCGCGGCAACGTCTCAGGCGCCGATCCGACGAAGTACACCTGGACCACCGGCTACGACGCCGCCGGGAACGCCGTGAGCCTGACCGACCCGCTGGGCAGGACCGCGAAGACGACCTACGACGCGCTTGGCAGTGTCACCTCAGTCACCGACCCGGCGCAGCGCACCGTCGACTACGGCTACGACGCTCTCGGCCGCCTGACCTCCGTGACCGCCCCCGACAGCGGGAAGACCTCCTACGCCTACGACACGGTCGGCAACCTCACCCGGCGCACGGACCCCAACGGCCACGTCACCGACAACGGTTACGACGCTGCCCAGCGGCTGACGTCCGTCACCGACCCGCTCAACCGCAAGACCTCCTACGGCTACGACGCCGACGGAAACCTCACCAAGAAGACCACACCGAGGGGCACCACCGGCCAGACCTGGGACGCCCGCGGACTGCTGACCAAGGTCGACTACTCAGACTCCACGCCGGACGTCACCTACCAGTACGACGCGGCCGGGCAGATGACCCTGCGCAACAACGGCATCGTCTCCGAGGACTTCGTCTACGACAACGCCGGACACCTCACGAAGACCCGCGGCTTCTCCTACACCTACGACGCCACCGGGCAGATACTCACCCGCAAGTACTCCGACGGCAACACCAGCACATACACCTACGACGCCGACGGCCGCACCGCCACCATGGCCGCCGACTCCACCACCACCAACTACGGCTACGACGCGGACGGCAACCTCACCCGCACCACGCTGCCCAACACCCTCGTCGAGGACCGGGCCTATGACACTGCCGGCCGGCTGACGTCCGTCACCGCCACGAAGGCCGGAGCGGTGGTCACCAAGACCGCCCTCACCCTGTCGGCTGCCGGGCAGCCCACCCGCATCGACACCACCCGAGCCGGGGTGGCCGCGGGCGGCTACGACCTGACCTACGACAAGGCCGGACGGATAACCTCCGGCTGCGCCCCGCAGCCCTGGGTCAGCGGCTGCGCCTCCGCCCGTACGACGTCGTACACCTACGACAAGGCGGGCAACCGCCTCAACTCGACGCTGGGCACGACGAGCACCAGCTACACCTACGACGCCGCCAACCAGCTGACCTCGTCCACCACCGGCTCCACGACCACCGACTACGGCTACGACGGCGAGGGCAACCAGACCAAGGCCGGGGCCAACACCTACACCTACGACCTGGCCGGACAGATCTCCGCCGCCACCGTGGGCGGCACCGCCTTTACCTACCAGCACGATGGCGAGGGCAACCTCGTCACCACCAGCCAGGCCGGCACCGTCACCAAGCGCACCCAGTGGGACCCCAACGCCCCGCTGCCGATCCTGGCCACCGAGTACGACGGTGCCTGGGCGGTCCAGCAGTCCTACCGTTACGACCCGCTCGACCAGGTCGCCGCCACCAAGACCGGCAGCGGTGCGGTCTTCTCCTACACCCACGACGCCCTGGGCTCGCCCCTCGACGTCACCAGCAGCACCGGCACGGTCCACCAGCGCTGGGCCTACGACCCCTTCGGCAACCGGGCCCTGAACACGGTCACCAGCGGCGCCCCGGCGTCCACGCCCTCGTACACCGGCGCCTACTACGACACGAGCACCGGCTACCTTGACCTGCGCGCCCGCCAGTACGACCCCACCACGGGCCGCTTCACCCGCCCCGACCCGTTCACCCCCGACCTGGACACGCCCTACACCCAGCCCTACGCCTACGTGGAGAACATGCCGACCAGCCGCGTCGACCCGAGCGGCCTGTGCAGCATCACCACGCAGATGAAGGACCTGTTCTCGGGCAACTGGGGCTGGAACACCGAGTGTGACAAAGAAGACCGCGAAACTGCGACAAAGCCGCCCGCGGTCCAGGCAGCCAAGAACCTCTCCGACAAGGTCACCCGCGGAGCGGTGGAGGTCACGGGGCAGGCGAGCCTGGGGCTCCTGGACGGGATGACTCGGCCGGAAAGCTGCGACGCCCCGCTGAGTGTTCCCGGCGTCATGGACTCAGGCGTTCCGCTGCTGTCGTTCGACGTGGCTTCCCAGGATCCTTCCGCGGGCGGGGTCCGCCTGTACGCGGACGGGCTGCGGATCCGTCTCGGGGAAGGGCACGCGACGAGGGGAGTCGGTGACTTGGAAGCGGTCTTTGGGTTCTTGGATTCGGGGCGGTGGGTCGAGTTCGATGTGAGGCTCGATCCTGACCACATGGCTCGGCTGCGGGCGCTGTGCAGCCCTGGAGACGCATGAGTGTTTCGTCGGATGCGCAGATGTTCCTGCGGGTGGGGAACGACAAGGCGTTGAGCAGGGTCGTTTCCCGGATCCGACAAGCGTGCCCGCTGGAACTCGGTGACGCGACCGCCGAGCGGTACTGGAAGGATCCGGGGCTGCGGGACGTCCGTTTCTCGGTCGCTGTTTCTCCAGGATCGACCGGTGACATGGTCTACCAGGTCCTGCGGGCGGCCTGGTCGCTGGGCGAGCCATGGGGCGTGTCGAGCATTGGGCAGCCGGGCACTCCGGGATGGGAGTTCGTGGCGATCGCCGACCGGGGCAGCGCTCGCATCGGTGTGCCGGGCCTGGAGTGGGCACGGTTTTCTCTCCGCGGGTGAAACCCTCGTCAGGTCGTACGGGGACATACAGGTGCGGCGGCCCCGGGATCGGGGCCGCCGCCTCCACGCGCGGGGCAGGGTGGGTCAGTACCAGCCGTTGGCCTGCCAGAAGTTCCAGGCGCCGGTCGGGCTGCCGTAGCGGTCGTTCATGTAGTCGAGGCCCCACTTGATCTGGGTCTTCGGGTTCGTCTTCCAGTCGGAACCGGCGGAGGCCATCTTCGAGGCCGGCAGGGCCTGGACCAGGCCGTAGGCGCCGGAGGAGGAGTTGGTGGCGGTGACGTTCCAGCCGCTCTCGTGCTCGACGATCTTGCTGAACGCCTTGTACTGCGAGTCGTTCGGGATCATCTTCTGCGCGATCGCCTTGGCCGAGGTGGGGGAAGCCTTCGCGGGGGCCGCGGCCTGAGCGGGGCCCGCCGCGAACACCATGCCGGCGGTGGCAGCGGCCACGGCGGCACCGGTGAGGGCCTTCTTCGGAGTGGCGATGCGGCGGATGCGGGTGGAGATGGACACAGAGAACCTTTTCCTTCGGGGACATGGCGGTCGCTCGTACGCCGTGACCCGTAGGGCCTTGGCATGCGTTGGCGCCGAGGCCCGGGTGGGCTCGTCGGCGCCTTGCGACTCCTCCAGAGAAACAGGCTCGGAGGGTGTCCGCAATGATCCCTTTTGCTAGTTGTGGTCGTATCCGCCGCAAAAGGTCCTTCTGTGACGTGGCTCTCAATCCGCAGGTCAGGGGCAATAAAGGCGTGCGCATGACAAGCGAAATGATCTACGACCGCACTTAGTAAGTGACCTAAGTCCTGTGGGCCGCCTCACGGTGGGTGTAACCCGCAGTGGTTGAAGCGTCTACGGTGTGCGGCCGGACGGTGTGACGGGCGCCGCATCATGTGTCTCCTCGAAGGTGACCGAGGTCTCGAAGGCGGCCTTCCGTGTGGCCCGCCGGAGCGCTTTGAGGACGGTCGCGCCGAGCGTGAGGGTCAGGACGACGGTCACGACGGCCCGGCCCAGGTCCCAGCCGAGCGAGGTGGCCAGACAGTACGCGACGAAACGGGCGAGGTTGGCGTCCACGTCGTCGTGCGGGTCGAAGGCGACGTTCGACGACAGCGCGTCCATGAAGGGCCAGCCCGCCAGGTTCATGAACGTGCCGTACGCGAAGGCCGCGACGAACCCGTACAGGGCGAGCATCGACAGCTCACCCCGGCCGCGCAGCCGGTCCGGGCCCGGCAGCAGGCCCGCGCCCATCGTGAACCAGCCCATGGACAGCATCTGGAACGGCATCCACGGCCCGACCCCGCCCGTGAGCAGTGCGGACGCGAACATCGTGACCGCGCCGAGTACGAATCCGAAGCCCGGCCCGAGGACCCTCCCGCTCAGCACCATCAGGAAGAACATGGGCTCGATGCCGGCGGTTCCGGCGCCGATCGGCCTCAGAGCGGCCCCCGTCGCCGCGAGCACGCCGAGCATGGCCACGGCCTTGGGGCCGAGCCCCGACTCGGAGATCGTCGCCCCGACGACCCCGACCAGCAGCACCAGCAGCCCCGCGAACAGCCAGGGCGCGTCCTTGGAGTGGGCGCTCACCTGGGACGTGGGCCCGCTGAAGAACGGCCAGGTGAGCGCCGCCAGACCGACGAGGCTGACGAGGAGGAGGGCGGCGAGGGAACGGGGGCCCAGGCGGATGGGGCGGGCTTGGCGTTGGGGGATGGGGAGAGATTCGGGGTGGGGGCGAGGTTCGGGGCAGGGGTGCGGTTCGGGGCGGGGGTGCGGCTTCTCGTTCATGAGCCCGACTCCTCCTCCCCTTCGGTCGCGCGGAGCGCCTCGCGCACCTGCGGGACCGTGAGCCACTTCTGCGGGGCGAGGATCTTGGTGACCTGCGGAGCGAAGGACGGGGAGGCCACGACGACCTCGGCCGTCGGGCCGTCCGCCACGGGTTCGCCGTCGGCGAGGATGACGACCCGGTGGGAGAGTTCGGCGGCCAGCTCGACGTCGTGGGTGGCCAGCACGATGGCGTGGCCCTCGGCCGCCAGCCCCCGCAGAACGGTGACCAGACGGGACTTCGCCGCGTAGTCGAGGCCTCGGGTCGGCCCGTCGAGCAGGAGCAGGGGTGGGCGGGCCGTCAGTACGACGGCCAGGGCGAGGGCGAGCCGCTGGCCCTCCGAGAGGTCCCGTGGATGCGTGTCGTCCGCGATGCCCGGGAGCAGCTCGGACACCAGGGTCCGGCAGGTGCCCGGTTCCGCCCCCGCGTCGGAGTCCGCGGCCGTGCACTCCCCGGCCACCGTGTCGGCGTACAGCAGGTCGCGGGGTTCCTGCGGTACGAGGCCGACGTGGCGGATGAGTTCACGGGGTGCCGTGCGGTGGGGCTCGACGCCGCCCACGCGCACGGATCCCGACGCCGGTGCGACCAGGCCCACGAGGGCGGAGAGCAGCGTGGACTTGCCGGCGCCGTTGCGGCCCATGAGGGCGACGGTCTCACCGGGGTCGACGGTGAGTGTGACGGAGTGGAGCACCTCGGTGCGGCCGCGGCGGACGGAGAGGTTCGCAACTGTTGCTGAGGGGTGGGGAGTTGGGGGTGTG